>JBEKDW010000307.1:0-3621 GCA_050014155.1 Anaerolineales bacterium | reverse complement strand
CGCCCTGCGCGGTGACTGCATCCGCCTCGATTTGTTGAAGCCCGTTGCTAAGGGCCAACGCAGCGGCTGCTTCGCCCTGGCCGCTGTGCCAATTGCCGTTTTCCCGGTCCAGGAGCACGCCGCCGACGTGATACGAGGAGAGCAGGGTATAAATATCCGACGTCGGGGAAATATCCTTCCCGGTAAACGGCACCATAAAGAGCTGGCCGACCTTTTCCTCAGCGGTCATGCTGCTGAAGAGATCCGACACCCTCTGGGAAACACCACTCGGAAGCGGATTCCCAAAAGACATCAGCGCCAACACCGCCAGGAAAAACAGCGCGCTCCAAAAAAACCTTCGTCTACGCATAATTAAAGTATACCCCAGTGATATCCTGTTCCAAAACATTTTTGGCTCATCCGGGTTCGGGAGGGCAGGAACCACCGGTCTCTTTCTTGTCAAGCCGGGGGGAATATGCTATGATTTTTCCGTTCCAAGCAAGCGAATTGCACTGATCATTGCCTAATCCACGGGAAGAAATCAACGTCTGCATCCATCCGCCGTATGCCCCTCGGAGACGGGCATGGTCGGACGGCACATTTTCCGTCCCAGCTACGAGTGCTGGGGAAGGATAGACTCATGACCGATCAACCGGTTTTCCTGACAAAGGACGGCTATAAAAAGCTGGAAGAGGAATTGGAACTGCTGCGGACCAAACGCCGGGCGGAGGTGGCCGAGCGCCTACATGACGCCATGGAAGGCGGGGAATTGATTGAAAACGCCGAGTACGAAAGTGCCAAGAACGAGCAGGCGTTTGTCGAGGGGCGTATTCTCACCCTGGAGACTATGCTCAGCAACGCTATCATCATCGAAGAAGGCGGACCCCAGGATATCGTCCGGGTGGGGAGCAAGGTGGCGATCCAGGAGGGCGAAAACCAGCCCGAACAGTATGTCATCGTCGGCGCCGCCGAAGCCAACCCCAAAGAAGGCCGCATCTCCAATCAGTCGCCTCTGGGTCAGGCTCTGCTAGGCCGCAAAACCGGGGACGAAATCCGTGTCAGCGCACCGGCAGGCGTACTAACCTTCCGCGTGCTGTCGGTGAAATAGCAACTCCGGCAACGCCCTTCGCCCCCGGACTTGCGGGGGCGTTTTTTCCTTCGATTGAATCCGCATGCGCGAACTGACCGACCTCGAGAAAAACCGCCGGAACAAGGTTGACCAACTGCGCGAGTCCGGGATCGAACCGTACCCCGCCCGTTGCGATCGCACGCATACCAGCGCTCAAGCCATTGCGGCGTTCGAGCGCGCGGCTTCCGGAGAAACGGTTTCGGCCACGGTTGCGGGACGCGTGCGCTCCATTCGCCTAATGGGAAAAGTCATCTTTGCTCATCTGGAAGACGGCGACGGCCAGATACAAATCCTCCTCAAATCGGACGTCCTCGGCCAGGATATCCTGGATCAATTTAAAAATTTTTACGATCTGGGGGATTTCGTCCAAGCCGGCGGCGTGCTATTCCGCACCCGCAGCGGAGAAATCACGCTGCAAGTGGAAAAAATAACCATGCTGGCTAAAGCCATCACACCGCTGCCCGCATCGAAGGAGACGGTGGAGAACGGCCAACGGGTGGTTCATTCCGCATTCGACAATCCCGAAGCCAGGTACCGCCAGCGCTATGCGGATCTGGCGGTCAATCCGGAAGTCCGCGCGATATTCCGCACCCGGGCGCGGATCATCTCCGCGATCAGAGATTTTCTCGACGGGATGGGTTTTTTGGAAGTAGAGACACCCATTCTGCAGGCGATTTATGGCGGTGCGGCGGCCAAACCGTTCGTCACCCATCATCACCAGTTGCATCAGGATTTATACCTGCGGATTTCCTTCGAGCTCTATCTCAAACGGTTGCTGGTCGGTGGAATAGAACGAGTCTACGAGATCGGCAGGGATTTCCGCAACGAGGGTGTGTCCTACAAACACAATCCGGAATTCACGCAATTGGAATTCTACATGGCCTACGCCGATTACCGAACGATCATGGAGATCGCCGAGACGATGGTTTCCTCCGTCGCCGACGTGGATCTCACACCTCCCTGGACGCGCCTGACCCTGCGCGAGGCCATCCGCCGGGAAAGCGGGATCGACATCGACGACTACCCGACCGCGGAGTTGCTTGCCGTCGCGATGCAACAGAAGGGGCTTGCGCCCAAAGCCGAGAAACACCGCGGGAAGCTCATCGAAAATCTGCTTTCCCATTTCGTCGAACCGAATATCATACAGCCAACTTTCCTGATGGATTATCCGAGGGATATCTCTCCCCTGGCCAAAAGTAAAACGGACGATCCCCGCATCGTCGAACGTTTTGAAGGTTTCGTCGCGGGCATGGAATTGTGCAACGCCTTCTCGGAATTGAACGATCCGCAGGACCAGGAACAGCGGTTCCTGGAGATGGGCCGGACCTTTTCGGAAGAGGAAGAGGATCGCCATCCGACGGATGAGGATTATTTGAACGCGATGCGGTACGGGATGCCGCCCAACGGCGGCTTCGGATTGGGCGTCGACCGCCTGACGATGTTGCTGACCAACCAGCCGACGATCCGCGAGGTGATCTTATATCCGCACCTCCGGCTGAAAGAGGAGGAAAGTTGACAACCAGCCGCCAGACTCCCACCCGGGAGCACGATTTACGGATGCATCTGGGCGTGGTGATCATGGCATTGCAAATGTTATCCCGTCCACCCACGACCCCTTTGCAAGCGGACCAGCAGGAATTGATCGACATCATCCAGCGGGCTACCAATGCCATGAAGGAACTGCTTGATAATCCCCCCGCCCGGTCCAGAAAAAAAGTAAATTCGAGGAGCCGGAAGGCTCGACAAAAGACACCCTCGACAAAATGAAAGATTGTGATTATTATCTCAATCTGATTCAGCCCTTGCCAAGGGCGATTCTGGGGAAGGTTGCCCTTTAAACCGGTTCCCCCATTCTTCCGGCTTGCCCCGGTGAACCCTCGGAGGTTTTAAAATGTCCAACCAACCCAAGAATTCCGCTTGGACTGTGCTGATCACGGATGGTTTGCAGGAATCCGCGATTGCCATTCTGGAAAAGGCGTCCGCAGTCCAGAATCGCCCCGATATCTCCCCCGACGATCTGATGAAAACACTCACGGGAGTCCAGGCGATCATCGTTCGGGGACGCACGAAAGTGACGGCGGACGTTTTTGCCGCAGCGCCGGACTTGAAAGTGGTCGGCCGGGCCGGCGTGGGCATGGACAACATCGATTTGAAAGCAGCCAAGGCCAAAAACGTTGTAGTGGTTAACGCCCCGCAATCGACCACAATCGCTGTTGCCGAACACACCATGGCCCTGCTTCTCTCCCTGGCCCGTCAAATCCCCCTCGCCGATTCGGGCTTGCGCCGTGGCGAATGGCTGAAGAAGAAATTGGAAGGGTTTGAACTCTCCGGGAAAACACTGGGAATCGTCGGAATGGGCAGGATCGGGTCTTTTGTGGCAGCACGGGCAGCCGGCTTCGGGATGATTTGCGTGGGATACGATCCATTGCTGTCGAACGATGAAATTGCCAAACGGGGAGCACAACCGGCCGATTTAGCCAACGTCCTTCGCCGGGCCGACATACTCACATTGC
>JBEKDW010000306.1:0-2744 GCA_050014155.1 Anaerolineales bacterium | reverse complement strand
GGGCGCATCCGGCAGGGGGATGACGTTACCTTCCAGTGGGTTTCCGTTGACTTCGAGCGCCACTCGGTTTCCCTTGCCGACCCGCACCGCGGTGATGTTGTAAATCGAGCCGCGGAACGTGCGCTGGATGGAAAACCCTTTCCACGATTCTGGTATCACCGGTGTGATTCTCAAACCGGCAAAGGTCGGTTGGACGCCGAGGATCCATTGCGTGCCGGCCACATAAGTCCAGGCGGCAGTGCCGGTCAGCCACGAAGTGCGGCCGCGGCCGTAATGCGGGTGCTCGGGCGCGCAAATATTCTGGCAGTAGACGTAGGGTTCGGTGCGCAGCGTGTCCACGTCTTTGCGCGCCAGGGGAAGGATTTGGCGGTAATACTGGTAGGCGCGGTCTCCCCAGCCGAGTTTGGCGGCAGCGACGATCGCCCAGGTGTTGGCGTGGCAAAAGATGCCGCCGTTTTCCTTGGTGCCGGGCGGATAGGTGGTCGTGCCGCCGATGCGCTCCTCGCGGCCGTCGTACGGCGGCCAGATCAGCCGCAGGCCGAATGGGCTCGCCGATTTCCCCCAGCACCGCCCAGGTCTGGGAGTTCAGGCCGATTTTGTGATGCGGTTCGCTTTCCACCCCGATCGGCAAACCCTTGTCGTCGTAGGCGCGGACATACCAGGCACCGTCCCAGCAGTGCTTCTGGATGATCTGCGCCATCTCGCGCTGAAGTTTTTCGAAACGCGCTGCGTCGGATCTCCGATCCAGGTGGCGGCTCAGATCGGCCAGGTCGAGCATCGCGCGGCAGAACAGCTCGGCGGCGAACACGCTTTCGGCCTTGCCGCTGCCGTGGTCGAGGTTCATCGTGTCGTCCCAATCGGCGAATCCGATCCGCGGCAGGCGGTGCGGGCCGCGGTTGTCGAGCGTGAACTGCGCCGCGCGCAGCATGTGGTTCCAGATGGAATCCCCGCCGCCGTCGTAATAGGAAATGTTCTGGCGCAAATAGCCGAAATCTCCCGTCTCGCGCAGGTAGGCGCAGGTGGCGACGATCAGCCACAGGTGGTCGTCGGAGAACCACTGCGGACGCTTTGTGTATTCCGCGGCCAGCCCCGGCCCGCCCTGGCCCGACAGCGGGAAGACCTGGTGCCATGTGTGGCCGTCTTTAAATTGAAGTTTCCAGATCATGGTGAGCATTTCCCGCGCCTGGCGGGGCAGGTTTTGGGAGGCGCCGAGCGTGTCCTGGGCCGTGTCGCGCGTGCCCAGACCTCGCCCGAGCCCGGTATCATAGGCCGAAACAAAACGCGACCAGTACAGGTTGGCCCGGCACTGGATCGGATTCCAAACGTTGAGCATCGCGTTCATTTCCGGGTCGGGCGTGTCGACGGTGATGGCCGAGAGATAGGCGTCCCAATCCTTGCGCAGCGCTTCGAAGGCGGCCTTGACCGATTTCGGGTCGCGGTATTTCTTCGCCACGGCGGAGATGCGGTCCGGGGTGTCGGTGACGCCGAGCATGTAGACGATCGTTTTTTCCTCGCCCGGTTTGAGGTTTACGACGTGCGAAAGCGAACCGATATTGTTCCCGCGCGGTGCCAGGCTGTCCAGGGAGTCGCCGCTTTCCACAACCTGCGGGTTGGAAAGATCCCGCATCCGGCCGAGGAATTCCTCGCGGTCGGTGTCGAACCCGGAAGGCTTGACCGAACTCGCCATCCACGTCACGGTCGACCGGAATTTGGTTTGCGCGCGCAGAATCCCGTCTTGCTCGGTGGAGAAGAAAATCTGCTGTCCCCAATCGATATTGGTCTGGTCGGTGGTTGCGTCCCAGAAGGAATATTCGGCGTAGGAAAAAGTCCGCAGCGTGCGCTTGCGTTTCGTTAAGTTCCGCAGCGTCAGCACCCAGAGTTCGCAGGGGCAACTTTCTTCGGGATGGGTGGTCGGGACGAAATAGAGAATGCTCGCGGCGATGCCCCTGTATCCCGAGGAGATGCGGGTGTAGCCCGCTCCGTGCCGGCACTCGTACCCCTGCAGTTTGCGGTCCGGGGTGGGCTGGGCGGTAGGGCTCCAGAACTCGCCCGAGTCCTGGTCTCGCACGTAGATGTACCGGCCGGGCTGGTCGCCGGGGATCCCGTTGTAGCGGTAGCGGGTGACGCGGCGGTTGCGTGGATCGCGGTCGAATGAAAAACCTCCGGCGGTGTTGGAGATGATCCCGCCGTAGCGTCCTTCGCCCAGGTAATTGATCCAGGGCGTCGGGGTGTCGGGCCGGGTGATCACGTACTCGCGCGCGGCGGAATCGAAATAGCCGTAGGCGTTGCGAGGGATTTGGGTTACGGCGCGGCTCTTCATCCGGTTCTTCTCCTCAATCGACAGGCATCGGCGTTAGTGAAACGGCGTCGCGGAATCGGATTCTTCCGCGAGAATGTCATTATATCCAAATATCGGCGGTGGCGAATACTCGTGAGTTACTATCCTGATTAATCATCTGCACGCGGATGCCGCGGAGTAGACGTAAAATCGATTTTCCATAAATAATTGTTTTATTCTTCCATACCGCCTGCCGGCCTCGATATTCGGCCGGCGGAAATAATTTGCGGTTTGCAGGGAAAACCATATAATGGTGATCATTCTACGGGGGATACGCAATCGCCTCGCACCGGGAGGCGGCGGAAACCTGCAAGTTAAATCTTCTCAGCCCAAATGCCAAAAGGAGTTGACATGAATTGCTACATCCATCCCGATCGGGAAGCCACAGGAACCTGCTCTTCCCCAC
>JBEKDW010000305.1:0-2507 GCA_050014155.1 Anaerolineales bacterium | reverse complement strand
CCCCTCCGGAAAGTGCCGGTGCAAACCCGGTTTTCGTCCCCAACTATCGGCATTAAGTGATTTATTTACAATCAGATCCGGGCAATCAACCGAAATCGCGCTGGTATCCAGGGTAGCGCGGAAATTCGGATATGTGCGGAATCGTACAACTAAAGTACTGAAGACTTTAGTACCTTCGCATCGCGTATCACCGAACTGAACACGCACTTGACACCCATGCCTGGCTCCGCCGCACGCGCCGCGGCGCCAAATGCGGTGGACGCTGGCGGTTTCCGATTTCGGATCCGTTGCAAACTGCGTGGACCGATCTGGTAGGGTGATACGGTGACGCAAAACGGACCGGCAGTGGCGTTCCTTCGGGCGGATGGATTCCCGGTTCTGCGGCAGAGTGGGCGGGGGTGGGGCTCAGGCGGCGAGCCTGTTCCGAAGCGGATTCTGGCGCGGGCGAGATTGGGAGAGCGGGAATCGGGCGGTGAATAGAGAATCGGATTCTTGAGAATCAAAACCGCGCCCTGAGCGGCTTTCGCTGGAGCCAGATATCCTTGAGATTTGCTCTGACAATCCCAAAATCCGGCAGAATGATCCCCAGGCCCGCAGGCTTCACTTCCCATAACGGCTTGCCCGCGCGGCGGGGTTGGTGTTCGGTCTCATCGGTGACGATTTTCGCTCCCAATTGGGCCATTCGAATCATGAATTCCGGAACGGTAAAGCCGCTAGTGGAGCCTATGACCATGGTCTTGAGAAAGCTGGTACGAAACAGGTTGAACGCCGAATCGAAATCCCAGACCGGGCACCTGTAGACGAGATGAACCAATGCTCGATAGGTGAGTCCGATGATTTTCCGCTCCCAGGGATCTTTCCTCCGGCGGCGGTTGAAATGGACCAGGTCTGCATCGGTCTTCCGTTGGATCTCGACGGCGCGAAACAGGTCTTCGTACAGGAACTGGCCATCGATGTCCGTGTGAAACGCAAACTCCTTTTGCACTTGCGTGAGGCCAAGAGCGAATGCTGGGCCGTACCCCCTGGTCCCGGGAGGCTGATTGACCGGTCTAATGCACGGGTTCGCACTGCTAAACTCCGCCAACAACTCGTTGGTCCTATCGCTCGGGTGGGGATGGGTCACAACGACCAATTCGTAGTCGTTAGTGATCCTCTCGGCGATATTGACTAGTTGCGGGACGAACCAACGTACATTCTCCTCTTCGTTATAGGCTAGGCATAGCACGCTTAGACTAGGAAGCAACGTCATTAGGCCTCACTGAAGGCGGCAGTGTAAGTCGGTCCTCTGCCGCGGGACGAGTGCGAAGCCAGCCGAGAATGGCCCGAATGGCGGTTTCCACAGCTTCGTCGGATGTTCGAGGAAGGCGGAACCCGGCGTTTTCAAGGCGGGCCGCATCCATACGGGACTGTGCGACGTCGCCGGGCCAGCCATACGGAGTGTCGCCGTAACAAATCCTGGTCTTCCCCGAGAGGCCGAGACGGGCCAGCAATGTCTCGGCGATATGCCTGACCGTGGTTGCGTCATGCGGCGCAACATTAAAGGGTTCACAGCGGGAGGGCGGCAATGACAAGAGCAACTGTTCCACGAATCGTAAGGCAGCCACCAGATCGAGCACGTAAACGTATGGCTTGGCTTGCCGGCCATCGCCC
The DNA here is from genome assembly GCA_050014155.1 of Anaerolineales bacterium. Taxonomy (GTDB): domain Bacteria; phylum Chloroflexota; class Anaerolineae; order Anaerolineales; family RBG-16-64-43; genus FEN-1073. The sequence continues at coordinate 857 of JBEKDW010000305.1, read as the reverse complement.
AGCACCGGCAATATTGAGGAGTCGCCTGCCAATTGGCGGATGAAATCGAAAATCACGCCATGTGTGGTCCGCTGCCCGACGATGTTTCCGAAGCGCAGGATCACCCCCGAGAAACCGAACGTTCCACAGAAAGCCGAGATGAGCGCTTCGGAAGCGACTTTCCCCGCGCCATACAGGCTGATGGGCAGCGCGGGCCCTCGAGTTTCCAACGCCGCCTCAGTCCCTATATCGCCGTACACCGTTCCGGAGCTGGATAGCAGGATGCGCTTGCATTGATTGAGGCGCATCGCTTCCAAAACGTTGTAGGTGGCAATCGTCTCCTGCTCCAGGTCCAGTCGAGTGTTTTCGATACCCCACCGGGCATCGGGGTTGGCCGCAAGATGAAAAACGCAATCGGCGCCCGGGAAGACGGGAAGTATCCGCGTGAGGTTGAGCAGATCCTCCTCGTAGATTTTCAAGCGGCAGTCGTTCCGATGTTGAACGAGATGCTCGCGGCGGCCAGAGCTGAAGTTGTCGACAATCCGCACCTCGGCCGTGCGCGGATCTGCCAGGAGCGCGTCGACCAGGTGCGATCCGATGAATCCTGCTCCGCCGGAAACAACGTAAATGGAAGCAGTCGATCCCATGTAAAAGCTTCTACAAAACGAAGCGCGATTTCACGGCATCGTCGTAAAACATCTGCACCGTCTCCTGGGAGTAATCGTGGAGGTCCTTCCCGAACAGATCCAGCTTTTTCAGAATATCGCTCGTCGCCGTAATGATGTGGCATCCCACGAGGTCCGCCTGCACGACATTCAGGGCCTCGCGAGGGCTTGCCCAGATGATCTCGACATTCGGCGCCGGACGAGCGAGCTCGA
>JBEKDW010000304.1:0-2527 GCA_050014155.1 Anaerolineales bacterium | reverse complement strand
CCAGGGGATTCAACTGGCGCGGATGCTCCTCGAGGAAGAAGTCGAACTGATGGTTTACGATCCGATGGCCATGGACGCGGCCCGGTTGACATTGGGCGACGGCCCGAATTATGCCGCCAGCGCCGAGGATTGCGTCCGCTGGGCCGATATCGTGGTGATCACCACCGCGTGGAAGGAATTTTCGCACGTCCCCGAGAGCGCGTTCTCCGGCCGCCGGACGCGCCAGGTCCTGATCGACGCCTGGCGGATCGCGCCGGCCCAGTGGCGCGACAAGACGCTGTATATTCCCGTCGGTGTGAACATATCCTCCTAGCATGGGAAGGACTCGCCGGTCATGATTACCCTGTTTACCACGGCCAAACCCTTCGTCGGTCAGACCGCAGTGGCCCAATACAACACCTTGGCGTGCTGGCGGACCCTGTTCCCCCAAGGCGAAGTGCTCCTGTTGGGCGAGGAAAAAGGCGCCGCCGAGGTGGCCAAAGAACTCGGACTCCGGTTGGTGCCGGACATCGAGCGGAGCGAATTCGGCACGCCTCTTCTGAACTCGGTATTTTCGAAAGCCGAGGAGAAGGCTTCCTTTCCGCTGCTGATGTATGTCAACGCCGATATCCTCTTCACCGGCCGTTTGCCGCAAGCGGCGAGAACTCTTTCCAGCTGGCGCAAACCGTTCCTGCTTGTCGGCCGGAGGTGGGATACCGACCTCCGCGAGCGAATAGATTTTTCAAAACCAGATTGGGAGCAATGGCTAGTGGAAAAGGCAAAAACCAACGGCAAACCAGGAATCAAATCGGCATTGGATTATTTTATGTTTCCCAAAGGCGCATGGGGGGAAAAGGGAGGGTATACGGAAATTCCCCGCCTGGCCATCGGCCGCTCGGCGTGGGACGATTGGCTTGTGTTCTGGGCACTTGCCCGGAAAATGGATGTCGTCAACGGTTCAGACTTCATCCTCGCGGTGCATCAGAACCATGATTACAGCCATCTCCAGGAGGGGCAAAAATCCGGCTTGATGCATGGCGAGGAGGCGCGCCGCAATTATGCCCTCGTCAGCTACGAACGCTATCTCTACGGGACGCCGGACGCCACGTACCGGATTCGTCCGGATGGAAAGATCGTACGCGCATTCTCCCCCGATATTTTGTGGCGCCGGTTGCGCACGTTTCCTGATCTGTTGCGGGTGTGGATCCTTGGACGGAAGCGCTGGAAACCGTCGTAAAGGCAGGTAGATACGGAAAAGGATGAACGAACCATGGTGACCTCGAAGAAAAGTCTCCCCGAGACACGCCGGCCGCGATTCCGTTGGTTCGGACTTTTGGCAACGACTCTTCTATTCATATTCGGAATCGCGTGTCAATTACCCGTGCTGAGCGTGCGATTCCCCAGTTTGGACGACAGCGGATACCTTTTCGACGGCGTGAGACTGGTGGAGCAGGGAACCTGGATGCCCCTGGGAAGCGGACCACTCTCCGGAATCCTCAACGGCGCGATCTACCTGTTCTTCCCCCACGATCACATGCTATTGGGCTACGTCTCCATACTCCGCAGGGTGATTTTGCTCATCGGCATCATGGCGGCAGCGGGCTCCGCTGCAAGAGCTGTGGGCGGCAAGCGGGCCGGATGGGCGGCGATGGCCGTCACGGCGGTGATGCGGCCTCTCTCGACGATCCTCATGGTCACGGCGGATTCCCTCTACGCCGCGCTGGCCGGCCTGAGTTTCGCCGTTCTCATCACCGGGTGGATTGCGGAAAGACAATCCGGGAAGCCGGCGCGCGCCCGCTTCTGGATCGGAGCCGGTTTGCTACTGGGGCTGGCGGCCTTGGCGCGGCTGGACGGATTGCTCCTGGGGGTGATCCTGATTCCCGTCCTGTGGTTTTTCCGCGGGCGGAACAGGAAGGCGACGCGCGACACGCTTTCCTTTGCGGGAGGATTCGCCGCGCCGGTGGTTCTCTATATCCTGATCTTCGCCGCGGCGACCGGGAGTTGGGATCCGCAGATTGGCCAGCGTAGTTATCTGGCATTTGAACAGGGGCATAATTTCCTCTACACCGACCGCTACGAAGTCGTTCCGTCTCCGAGCGCGGCCGACCTGTATGGGACGGCCGAAGAGAACGGATACAGCGTTCTGCGCGCGATTGAGCGAAACCCGTGGGCTTTCCTACGGCGCGTGCCGCTGGTGGCCGCGAATGCGGTCCGCATGTATTACGATGCCTACAGCATCCTGGGCGGAGCGATGTTTCTCTTTCTCGCGGCGGGGGGAGCGGCGGCGTTGTGGAAGAGACCCCGGCGGGTCGTTCTGGGGCTGGCGTTGCTGTGGTGTCTGCCGCTTTTGGGATACGCGCTGGCATCTTACCGTCCGGGCTTTTTCGGGATGCTCTTTCCGATCCTGCTGACTTTGGTCGTCGCCGGTTCGGTGCCTGTAGCAGAAAATTTCCGATCTTTGCTGAAGACGGAGCAGGTCTCGCTTCTGGTTGTGTGGCTGTTGGTCGCCGCAGGGATGCTGGGTTCGCAAGTGGCATTCGCGGCGGGG
>JBEKDW010000303.1:0-2558 GCA_050014155.1 Anaerolineales bacterium | reverse complement strand
GTAGCCGGTTGCGCGATGTTCGGTGTAAGCCACCATCGCGCCACCAGCGTCATGCAATACCTCTACCCAAACCGGTCCGAACACGTGGACACGCCAACAGTTCCGGTATTGTCGCTGCCTCTGAAGGTGGGCATTGCCTTTGTGCCGGATGAGCAATCAGAGACACGCGATTTTGCTTGCGACATTGTTGCTTGCCGTGCTGGGCTGCACACTGGTTTACGCTTTCGGGTACCGCATCCAGCCGGATGTGGATCCGCGCTGGTACGATACCGTCGCGTGGAACCTCGCTACCGGAAAAGGATTCCGGCTACTTGAAACGGATTCGCTGGCGAGCGACCCGGCCATCGGTGCAGTCGGGCCGGGCTACGAATACGCCCTCGCAGGAGTGTATTTAATCTTCGGGCACCACCTGGAACCGGTCTGGATCCTGCAGGCTCTGCTGCACACCCTGAACGCGTTCTTGGTATACCTCCTCGCCAGTCGGGTTCTGCCAGAACACCCAAGGAAATTTATCTATTGCCTGCTCGCCGTAGTGCTTTACGGATTAAATCCGGACTTGATCGCAATGGCGGCGATGCTCTTCACCGAGACACTCTTTCTGACACTGCTGCTTGTTGCGACGCTTGGGATGGCGACGGTGGCCGCCAGACCCACGATCCCTGCAGCCTTGACGACCTCCGCAGTGCTGGCCTGCGCGATCCTCGTCCGACCAGTGGCTCTCCTTCCCCTAATGATTTTTCTCGTCCTCCTGATCCTCCAGAAGAAACCGTTGTGGGCGGTCGGCGCGCTATTCGTCGCAGCGGCGGTCATTGCGCCCTGGGCTTGGAGAAATACAACGCTCTACGGCCGCTTCATCCCGCTGACAGCCGCCGGCGGATACGATCTGTGGGTGGGCAACAACTCGCAAGCTGACGGGGGACAGATTCCCATAAAGGAAGTGTTGGACTACAGAGATACATACGGTTTTCTGGCGGCGGACCGCCAGGGGACGGAAGAGTATATAAAATATCTGACGACCGATCCGATGGGATTCCTAAAGCTCCAGGGATTAAAAACCGTAAAATTCTTCAGCGTCGTCCGCACCTCGGCGTGGTATCCCTATCTTTCGGGGATCGCGCGGACCGTGACGTTCTTCCTTTCCACCGGTTGTTTCGCCATTTTGCTACTTATGGGTACGCTTGGGATAATCTCGGCGCTTCGCAGCGGCCCCGCATTGGCGAGGATCCTATCAGCGCTGGCGCTCTCGGTGCCCGCCGTGGTGATCCCGATCGCCGTTGGCAGCCGTCTGCGGTATCCGATGTATCCGTTCCTCGCCGTCTTAAGCGCGCTCGCGGTTTTCCGCTGGCGCCAAGGGGAAACTTCGCGGCGATCGATTCTACTTACGGCCGGTGCGATCGTCGCGGTTACCCTCATGGATATTATCATCAGCGCGCCGCAGGTCCTCGATAGAATACTGCGTCTCTTTTCGTAGGGCACCCTTTTTCGAAACGCTTCCATTTTGGTTCGAGCAATTGCTTGCCTGTTGTTTTTTGGTGTACAGTAAAAGGCGGCGGCTTTGGGGGGAGGCGTTTTCCGCTGGTCTGTGTCTTCGGCGATCTCTACTCAATGGAATTTATATTTGAGGCGAAAGGAACGGCCGAAATGATCCAAATCACCGGTTCCCATTTTACCGACGAGCAAGGCCGCAGACTGATCCTGCGCGGTGTAAATCTTGGCGGCAGCTCCAAGGTGCCGTTTCGCCCGAACGGCGCCACCTACCAGCGGGAGGGATTTTTCGATCACCCGACGGTTTCCTTCACCGGCCGTCCCTTCCCGCTCGAAGAGGCGGATGAGCATTTTGGCCGTTTGCGGGCCTGGGGGTTCAACTTCCTGCGTTTCCTGGTCACCTGGGAAGCGATCGAGCACGCCGGGCCGGACAAGTACGATGAGGAATATATCGAGTACGTCCGTACCGTGGTGGAAGCGGCGGGCCGGTATGGATTTTCATTATATATCGATCCTCACCAGGACATGTGGAGCCGGTTCACGGGCGGCGACGGCGCGCCGGGTTGGACCCTGGATGCCGCCGGGTTGGATATTGCGAAATTATCAGAAACGGGAGCGGCGGTCCTGCATCAATTTTATGAAGGCCCATTCCCTCGGATGATCTGGCCTTCCAACGAAGCCAAGCTTGGGGCGGGGACGATGTTCACGCTGTTTTTCGGCGGGAACGATTTCGCTCCTGCCACCCGGGTAAACGGCGAACCGGTCCAGGAATATCTTCAACGGCACTATATTGCCGCCGTATGCCATCTGGCCCAGCGGTTGAAAGGTCTGCCCAATATCGTGGGATACGATACGCTCAATGAGCCAGGCAAAGGTTTTATCGGCTGGGAGGACCTGCGCTTGCCGGGCGGAAGCGTGAAGGTCGGGCCGCTGCCGAGCCCATACCAGTCCATGCTGTTGGGATCAGGCTACTCCCAGGCGGTCGAGGTGTGGGAATCCGGATCGACCGGTTTCCGGCGCAAGGGGAGCTGCATTCTCAACGACCGGCGCGCCCGGGCCTGGCTTTCGGGTAG
>JBEKDW010000302.1:0-2584 GCA_050014155.1 Anaerolineales bacterium | reverse complement strand
TTGGGATTTATTGGCCGGATCTAAAATTCGCTCGAGATTAACCTTCACCGCCTGTGCGTTGAACGGCGTTCCATCCTGGAAATGCACGTCGCTCCGCAGAAAAAAAGTATATTGCAGCCCATCGGCGGAAATTTCCCAGCCCTGCGCCAAACCCGGGACGAATCCGCCCGCAGGGTCGCGAAAGATCAGGGTATCGTAAACCGAAGCGAGGGGGATTCCCAGTTCGGAGGAGGCGTTGATGTGCGGATCGATGCCCGTGGGTGCCAGCGTCAATCCATAATGCAATTCGCTTTTTACAGAAGCGGATCGGGCGCAAGCGGCGCACGCCAGCACCAGGCAGACAATCACCGATCGAATTCTTCCAAACACCATTCGATTTGCCTCCAAGGATGGATTCTACAGACGATCCGGGCGGTGGTTTTCCTACGCCCGCAATCGGTGGGCGGCGAGAATTTGCAACCCCTTGCGCACTCCGATGGTGGGAATCAGAAGCACGGTGTATAGGACGCGGTTCCAACCATAACCACAGACAATCACCAGCGCGATCAGAATAAGAAAACCCGTAGTCCATGCCGCGTCCAAATTGCGCGTGATCCCCAGGATCACCAGGCTGAGCACGACGGCCGCCGTTGTGGGAACGGGAAACAGGAGCAGGAAGGCACCCACCATGGAGGCCATTCCCTGCCCGCCGTGAAAATTCAGAAACGGGGAGAAGTCGTGGCCCAGAACGGCCGACATCCCGGCCACCATCGCGGTCTCCTCCGATCCGGTGATGGTTCTCGCAAGTTCCACCGCGAGCATCCCTTTGGATATATCCGCGGCGCCCACCAAAACTCCCGCCATCGGCCCCACCGAGTGAAACGTATTTTTCGCACCCGCATTCCCGTCGCCCACTCGGCGGATGTCGACCCCCGTCGCCAGCCGGGAGACGATGTACGCAAACGGTATCGCCCCGATTAAATACGCCGCCAGGAGAGTCCCCAGCAGGAGAAACATCGCTCCCATTACCGCACCTCCCGACCCCGCACCGGTATATGCCGGGCGGATCGCAGGTGGCGAACAAAGCGTTCCCCGGATGGAGGGTTACATTAATAACACGTATTGGAGATCAGGGAAGCGCCCCGGAATACACCTCGACGATCCACGAGGTTATTTCACGGAATGGACGATTTCATTCAGCGGCCGCCGGGTGCGCGGCTCGACGGTTTCCAGCGGATAACCGACGGGAAGGAGCGCCACGGGAGTGAGCGCTTCGGGAAGATTCAAGGCGTCGGATACTTCCTTCTCACGGAAGGCTCCCACCCACACGCTGGCCAACCCTAATGCGGTGGCGGCGAGCATGGCATGCGTGCAGGCGATCGTCGCATCCTGCAACGCGTAAAGCTTTTTACCACGTTCGGCGTACCGCACTTCCGCGCGGGCCGGGTTGGCGCAAAAAACCAGAACCAGCGGAACGACGGCGAAGAATTCCATCCGAGGGAGCGTGCCGGCCAGCCGCCCTCGCGCTATCGGATCCTTCACAAGATAGATTTCATACGCCTGTAGATTTCCCGCCGACGGCGCGGCGTTCGCCGCCTCCAAAATGACGCGGATCTTTTCCTCTTCCACCGGCCGCCCGTCGAACACGCGGATCGACCGCCGTGTGCGAACCACTTCGAAAAATTCCATCGCGTTCTCCTTTCACCCGATGGTTCTTCTCCCGCCGGCTGACGCGGAAGACGCTATCGGACCGCCATTTGCAGGATTAATCCCGCGAGAAAAAGAATTCCGTATGCGCGGTAATGGTAAAACGTCGATGCGACAAACCACATCGGCCAGAACGCCTTGGCTTCCTCCGGCGGTGACGCCGGCCGGGGATGCGAAAACATCCGCCAGACGGGAAGGCTGAAATAGAGCCCGAATACGACTAGTAGCGTCACCCACGAAAAGTAACCCGTCCAGACCAGAATGCCGACCAACAAATATTGGAACGCCACCAGGAGCATCACCCCGATTCGCGAGGCTCGTTCGCCGATGATCACCGGCAGGGTGTGGATGCCTTTGGCGCTGTCGGCCTTAAGTTTGTCGATGTGCTTGCCGAAGATCACCGTTGTAGCGCCGAGCGCGCAAGGCAGGCTGGCCAGCAGCATGTTGGCGTTCCATTGGCCGGTGACGGCAAAATACCCACCGCCGACCATTAGCGGTCCCCAGACCAACAGGACGGCGAGTTCCCCCAGTCCGATATATTTCAACGGCCAGGTGTAAAACAAAACGAAGACGGCGCCGATTCCCATCAGGACCAGAATCGGCCAACCGCGAAGAACAGCCAGAGCTAATCCGCAAACCACTGCCACGGCGCCGCTTGCGGCGGCGTACGCCAGCAACTGGCGCTTGGTCAGCAGCCCCTGCTGGACGGTCTGCGGTCCATATTGAGTACGGAAATAATTGTCCTCGTCCACCCCGCGCTGGAAATCCACCAAATCGTTCAGGAGGTTGTTGGTGGCATGCGCCATCACCAAACCGACCGTCAGGAGCAGCCACTCCGTCCAATGGAAGAGTCCGTCCCGCGCGGCGAGCAGCCCGGCGACCGCGGCCGAAAGGAAGG
>JBEKDW010000301.1:0-2597 GCA_050014155.1 Anaerolineales bacterium | reverse complement strand
CCTCGTCCTGCTTTACGCGCCGTTTTCCCTGCAGCGGCGACTGATGCTGGGAATGTGGATTCCGCTGGCGGCGCTGGCCGCGCCGAAGATCGAGGCATGGGTGTTTCGCCCTGCAGCTTCCATCGCCCGCGGGTTGATCGTCGCTGTGACGCTTGTTCTGACGAATTTAATTTTTCTCGCCGTCATTCTCCTCGCCGGTTTACAGCACAATCCTGCCTTATTCCTCAGCCACGATGAAGCCGTCGCCGTGGATTGGTTGAACGCCAACGCGCGGGGATCGGTGGTGCTGGCATCGCCCGAACTGAGTTTGTGGCTTCCCGGTATGGCGGGCGTCCGTGTGGTCTACGGCCACCCGATGGAAACGCCGAATGCAAACGAGGCAAAGGCCGCCGTGGAAGATTACTTTTCCGGAAAGGCCTCCAACCAACTGCTGATGGATCGTGGAGTACAGTACATCGTGCTGGGGCCGCGCGAGGAAACCTATAAAGGGATTTTGGACCTGACGGCGTTCGGGAAACCGATAATTTTTGGATCGGTAATCATTTATCCCATTAATCATTAACCTTCGCCTTCCCCCAACTCGCATGCCGTCCGAAAACCTGTGAGGTCTCTTTTCATTTCCGACCCATGAATCGCGCCAGGCTCTCATGGATGTGGACCGCGGCATCGTGCTCATGGAGGATTTGGCCTGCGCGCGCCGGCACGCCCGCCTGGACCTGTTCGTTGAGCCGGTCTGCCAGCTCCACCAACGATTGCTGGTATAAGGTCAAAGGCTCCTGCGATTTCTCTCCGCGGAATAGCCATTCTCGGAGCCGCTGCTCCAGCGCGCCCGCGCGCAGCAGCCTGCGGTGGTGGCGGATCTCGCCCGGCTCGCCCGGCACCGGCAGCGTCATCGGTGCGTCCGTGCGGGGCGTGCTCCGGCTCAGGTTTTTTTCGAACGTATTCGCCGCGCGGTCGCGGGCCGTCAAGGCTTCGGGCAAGCCGAACAAAGTCCGCACCGTAGCCGGCAGCGAGGCATGCTCGTAGAGCGTCGAATCGATCCGGCCTTTTTCCACCCAGGGTGAAACGAGGATGGCCGGGACGCGGACTCCCAGGCGGGTGAAATCGAACGGCGGGTCGACCGCGACTTTGCCGTCAGGGCTGGGCACATGGACGGGGGGCGGCACCCGGTCGAAAAAGCCGCCGTGTTCGTCGTACAGCACCACCAGCAAGCTCTTTTCCCAGTACCGGCTGGCGCGCAGAGCGTCGTACACCTCGGCAATGAGGTATTCGCCCAGCCTGACGTCGTGAGGCGGGTGCTGGTCGTTCGCCTTCCAATAGTGAAAGTTGATGAAGCGCGGCTCGATGAAAGTATAAGCAGCCAGTTCCCCGTTCTCTAGGTCCTCGTAGAACTTATAAAACCTCTTGAAATGACCCAACGCGTCGCCCCGATGCTGGAGGATGATGCACTGAGGGATATCCCCGAAGTATACGTTCCACGAGAAGCCGTTTTCGAAGAGGGCGTCGAAGATGGTCTTCATCTTGTACCAATGCTTCGCGTCATCCCGGCTCATTCCGTCGGATGTGCCAGCGTGGACAAAAAACCGGTTCAACCATGTGGGGCCGGGAACCGAGGAGTGCCAGCGGTCGCACAGGACAAATTCACTGGCCAGCGTGGTCAGCGCCGGAATCTTGGCCGGGTCGAAACATTCCATGATCTTCTTCCCTTGCTCCGCGTCGCCCTTGGCCGTTTCGATCTGGACCTTTACAAAGCCGTTCATCGGTGCCGGCTCGACAATCTTTCCGACTTCTCCGTAAACCTGCCTTTCGATGCTGACAATATCATGGGACGGATTGGGCGCGGTGACGTAGCCGGACCGGTTGCTCACGTAAACCTTCTCGGACATCGGATCCGCGGGATCAACCAGGTTATATTCTTTCCCCGTCAATCCGCGGCCGTTCGGAAGATAGCCTAACATGTGGTCGTAGGAACGGTTTTCCATCATCAGCACCAGGATGTGCTCTATCGGGGATTTATTCGCGCTCATGGGGAGATCCTCCTTTTTACTTTATCTCCTACAATCATTCTCCAAGTCTGCTTAAATAACAAGTTTTTACTGTCCGGGTCAAAACGATATAGGCCGGCAGCATAATGGCCAGTAGTATCCAAAGGATTTTATCTTTGCTCTACGACCCCTCCATCTCCCGCAACAGCAATACGTCGCAGGGAGCATGGTCCAGGACAAAGCGGGCTGTATGGCCCACGGATTCAGGGCTAATGTGAGGCCTCCCCTGTGTTCCTTCGCTGGTTTGGATGGCGATGTTTATAATGGCGGTTGGTTGAATCGCTCTTCATGCGATCGTCAGATTCGAATCCCGAGCCAATAGGGATCCACAAGCGCCGCCAGAACCCCCCAGATGGAACCCAGGATCGCGCCTCCAATGACGTCGCGCGGATAGTGAACCCCGACATATATCCGGGTGAAACCGACAATCACGGCGACTGCATATAGAGCGACGGTTCCCCCAACACCAAGCGCGAACCGGTGGCTGAGCAACGTCGCCAGGAAAAATGTCTGGGCGGTGTGACCACTGGGAAAAGACCGATCCCGTTCCCG
>JBEKDW010000300.1:0-2609 GCA_050014155.1 Anaerolineales bacterium | reverse complement strand
GCGGTGTCGAAGAAATTGACCCCCAGGTCGAGTGCGCGGTTCAGCGCGGCGAGGGATTCGGAATCCTGAACCGATCCCCAGGTGCCGCCGATCGCCCACGCGCCGAAGCTAATTGCGGAGACTTTCCATCCGGTGCGTCCCAGTTCGCGGTATTGCATGGTGCCCTCCATTTTCGTTAATAAAACTTTACCACGGATTTCACGGATTGGTAAATAATTTTAATATCTTTCTGTGCCTGCCCCGAGAGTGCGTAGCACGATCGGGGTAATCCGTGGTTGGATTTAATCCGCCGGCAAAATTTTCCAAACTTCCCATCCGCCCGCGTCGTACACTCGCCGGCAACCGGGAATCCCCGTTCCCAATTGTGCGCCCTCTTCCGGACCGACCAGCACATAGCGCGCACCGGATTGCCGGAGCGCGGCCAAACGCTCCCCGCCGGAACGCGCACCGTCGAAGATAACCTGGACGATGGATTGTTTTTGCACACCATTTAGCGTCTCGGGGCCGTGGCCGATGTAGGACACCAGATCGGCATATGCCGGAAGCGCATTCCCTGCGTTGAAGTCGCTGAGTACCACCGTGCCCGGCTCGGCGTTTGTATCCAGCCATTCGAAGGCGCGGACCTCCTCCGCCGGCAGGAACGCCGGTGCATCGGGAGAGGCGGATTGCTCAAAAGCCCAGCCTAGAAAAAGCGCGGTCGCCGGAAGCATGATCGCCATTGCGATGGAAAGCGCCGCTCTGCGGGCCAGGCCGGCCATTTTCCTTTCGACAAAGAAGAGCGCCAGGACGAGAGGCACAATCCAGAACCCTTCCGCCAGCCGGCGTTGAACACCCACCGGCAGATACACCATGACCGGAAAGACCAGCGCCCACCCGATCAGCAGCAGCCAGCGGTCATCCTCGCGCAGGGCAAGGTACGCGCCCGCGAGCGCCGGTAGAAGCGGCACGGCGTAGGAAAGCAGGTACTGCCAGAAGGGAGGCGAGGGAAGTACGTTCTGCGCGTTCCATTGCCGCAGGATCGGATCGAGCGCGAAGGACAGCGTGGAATACAGGACGAACGGAATCGTAACCGTCACTGCAATCGAAGCGCGCGTCAATCCTTCCCGGACGGGCCCACCATCCCCCGTCCGCCGGATCCGCATTTTCAGGAACGAAAGCGCGACCGCCGCCGCCATCACCGCCCAGGCGACGAGAACAGTGAGCGGTTGGAACAACCACAACCCGATGAGCGCCACGCCTGTTTTCACCCCCTGGCGGCCGGCCTCCGCTGCGGGACGCGGCGTAAGGAACCACGCCAGCGCGAGTAGCAGCAGTGCGCGGGCTGCGGCGAGATGCGGGATTCCAAAAATCGAAAGAAAGCCGAACGCCTCGGGAGAGGTGAATTCCAGCGGATAGGCTCCACGCAGGGCGAGGAGCCAGCCAAAACCTCCTCCGAAGGCAACCGCCGCCATTCCCCAGCGGCGCAGCGGGATGCTTTCGAGAAAGCACGTCAGGAAGCGATAGACGGCCAGCAGCATCGCGATCCCCGCCAATATGTTCGCCAGGCGGAAAAGCACAACCAGCTGTTCGTGCATTTCCACCCCGCCCGCCAGTTTGCCCAGCAGCAAATACGGCAAGTAGACCAGCGTGCCGCTTTGCGCTTCGCTGGTGTAGGGATCCCGGAACAACCACGCGCCGTCCGCGCCCTGGCGCATGTCGGCGATGTAGGAGTTGCCGTCTTCGACGGCGAACAGGGAGCCGCTGAAGTGCCGTCCGCTTCCCTGCGATTGGTAGGCGATCAAATAGGGCAGCGTGAGCAGCGTCATCACGACGACCGCAAAAGCCAGTACCCAGCGCCACTCGCCGCGCGTCACCTTGCCCATCGCCACACTCCGAAAAACACGAGCAGCGCGAAGAACGTCACGGCCGCCCCGATCAACGGCAATCCAGGATCATAGCTCATCTGCACCTCGTGCGTTCCCGGTCCGAGCTCGACCGCGCGCCACCACCCGCCGGCGGTGCGAATCTCCGCGCTCTTCCCGTCCACCGTCGCGCGCCAGGCGGGATAGGCCGCCTCGGCGAGGATCAGCCATCCGGGTCCTTCGGCGGTCAGACGCAATCGGTTCGGGCTTTCGGATTCCACCCGCGCCTCGCGGTTCTCGATCGGCCGATCCCAACCATCGAGGGTTTCCGCAACCCATGTGCGCGGCATCGCCATCGGGTTTTCATATAGGAAAATGCCGCCTGCTTTTTCACGAAGGTTCAGTGCGGCGTCAGGGATCGCAAACGCCGAAACGATATAGCGGACGTTCAGAAGGCCCAGAAGGCGTGCGTCGGGAATGGCGTCCTGATTGTCGATCGCCGGGCTGCCGGTGGAAAACGCCGGCAATGTGACGGAATATCCCGGGCGCGAAACGCCCGCCGCTGTCGAAACCACCCTCGCCGTGGAGAGTAGCATCAACGGATCGACGCCATCCAGCGAACGCAAATCGCCGTTCACGAAGTCCAAAGCTGGGATGCTGTACGAGGGAGAGTAGACGCGGTATCCTGCGGCATTTTTTTGCAGGAACGACACGGCCGCCTCGACGCCAGGCGGATCGACCACAGCCAGGTGTGGGTCGATCAAACGG
>JBEKDW010000299.1:0-2633 GCA_050014155.1 Anaerolineales bacterium | reverse complement strand
TCGCCGACGATCGCTTTGAGAATATCCGTGCTGGAGATCACACCGGCGATGCTGCCGTATTCGTCGGTGACCAGCGCGAAACGGTCGCCCATTCTTTTAAATTGCTCCAGCGCCTGCAGGGCTTCCGCGCTTTCCGGAATGAACAAGGGCGGCCGGAGCAGTTTGCGCAAATCCGGCGGATCGCAGGAAAATCCATGCGCCAGAAGGTCCTTGGTATGCAGGATCCCCAGCACGCGGTCCAACTCGCCTTGCGACACGGGAAAGCGGGTGCGGTGGCTGTTGAGGATCTGGTCGTGGGTGGCGGCCGCGGGTTCGTCCAAATCGATCCAATCGATATCCGGGCGGGGGGTCATCAGCGCGCCCACCCGCTGTCCTCCGAGCCGGAACACTCCCTCCACCATCGCCTGTTCGGCTTCCTCGAATACGCCCGCCTGGGTGCCCTGCTCGAGGAGCACCTTGATCTCGTCTTCGGTGACCGGCGGTTCGGTGGAGGGGCGCACGCCAAGCATGCGGACGATCAGATTGGAGGAACCCGACAGGAGAATTACCAACGGGTGCATCAGGCGGGAAAGCGTGCGGATGGGAACGGCGATCGCGATCGCCAGGCGTTCGGCCGAATGCAGGGCCAGTTGCTTGGGGACCAGTTCCCCCAGCACCAGGGTGAAAAAAGCGAGCAGTAAAACGACGAGGACAAACGACGCGCCCTCGGCGTACGGGGCGAGGGGCGCGATTTCGGCGAGGACGGCGGCCAATTGATGGGCGAGGGTCGCTCCGCCGATCGCTCCGACGAGCGTGCCGACGAGCGTGATCCCGATCTGGATCGCGGCCAGGAACATATCCGGCCGGCCTGAGAGTTCCAAGGCGGTCCGGGCGCGTTCATTTCCGCTCTCGGCCAGCGGCTCGAGGCGGGATTTTCGCGCGGAGATCAGGGCCATCTCCGACATGGCGAAGAATCCGTTCAGGAGGATCAGGAAAAAGAGGATGATGATTTCCAGCACGAAGCTTTGCATCTACCCACCGCTCCTCTTTACGGCCGGTTTCTCCGGGCTCGGGCCCGGGAGGGAAGCCGGACGGCCATGGAAGAATTCTAGCATAGGAAAGGATCGCTCACGTCCCGCCCGGCGATGGAAAAGCCGACCGGCTTATGCCGACGAAACCGGGATGGTGAAATGAAAGGTGGAACCTTTGTGCAGTTCGCTTTCAAACCAGATCTTCCCTCCGTGCATTTCCACGAGGTTGCGCGTGATGTTCAATCCCAGCCCGGTTCCCGGCAGATCGCGGACCGTCCGGTCTTCGGAGCGGAAAAATTTCTGGAAGATGCTTTTCTGCTCCTGGGGCGAGATTCCCAGACCGGTATCCTGGATCAGCACATGAACCACATCCGGCGGGCCGCTGGGATCCCAACGGTTGGAGGAACGCTCGGCGGCGATGCGAAAGGCGCCGCCGGACAGGGTGTATTTCTGCGCGTTGCTGAAGAGGTTGGTGAGGATCTGGATCAGCCGTCCGCGATCGACCCACACCGGCGGCAGATCGGAGGGAATCTCGAGCGTCAGTTTCTGCTCCTTGGATTCGATCTGCGACCGCAGGGCGTCGATCACCTCCTCCAGCGCCGGAGCCAGGGCCACGGCGGCGAATTCCAGTTTCAACCGACCGGTTTCAATCCGGGAGATGTCGTTCAGGTCGGAGACCAGCGCAGCCATGCGGTCGGCGTTGAGCCGGATGGTGGACAGGAAGTTGGCTTGCGGCTGGGTTACCGGACCGACCGCGCCCTGGGCCAGCAGATCGGTGTAGCCGCGGATCGAGGTCATGGGGGTCTTTAGTTCATGGGCGACGAAGGAGATGAATTCGCTCTTGGCCTGGTCGGCGTTGCGGACCTCGCTGTAGAGCTGCGCGTTGGAAATCGCGATCGCCGCGTGGGATGCCAGCCGCTCCAGGAATTCCATCTGGGACGAGGAAAATGCATTGGCCAATTCGGATTCGAGAAGCAACACACCCATCGTCTGAACGTTGCGCCGGATGGGGACGAGCAAAATGGTTTTACCGCCGGGGAGCAGCCCCGGGGAGGAAGAATCTTCCGCCGACCGCGCCACCGCCCTTCCGGAATGCACGGCGTCCGAAAACCCGCCGAAATCGGAAGGGAAGGGGCTGCCGATCCCGGGCGCGAGCGGTTCCGGATAGCCGCGGACGGCAGCCACGTGGTATTGATCCCCGTCCAGGCCGGCCGCAAGTCCGGCGGCGGATTCCGTATACCGGACCGCCCAATCCAGGGTGATCGCCATGGCCTGGAGGCGATCGGACGCGCTGTTTAAATCCTGGTCGAGATGTTGCAGGGAGGCCAGTTCGTCGGCCATGGCAGCCGCCGATGCCCCTGGTTGCCCGTCGCGGCCGGCGGCGGAGAGCGCCATCACGGCCGTCGTCGCGTATTCCTGCATCAGATTTTCCTCTTCCACCGGAAGAGCGGCGCGCTGCGATGGATTCCACAGGACGATCCAGCCCATCAGATTTTCCTTCCGGCGGAGCGGGAAGGATGCGGCGCGGAGAAAATCGGAGCCGTTCTCCCAAACTGCCTGGCGAAACGGATCATCGTCCGGAAGGAGCGCAATGTAATTCGGGCATTCTCCCCCAGAGGGCCG
>JBEKDW010000298.1:0-2646 GCA_050014155.1 Anaerolineales bacterium | reverse complement strand
GAAAACCGCAACACGCCTTCCGGGGCGTGGTTCTATCCCATCGCTCCGGATGGAAACGAAGAGACCATCGACTGGAAGAGCTGGCTTGGCTCGGCGCCCCAGCGGCCGGCACCACAAGGAGAAATGCCAAGCCCAGGATATTAAGACGGAATTTCATGCAATCTTCCTCCGGCAGGGTGCCGTTCGGGCGCATTGTACAATAGCCCGGTGTTTTGGAATATCCCTGGCGGGAAACCGGGTATAAAGGAAGAATGGAACAGTGCTCCCTGCCGTTGTCTACCGAGCAGTTGTACTCCGAAGGAGATCCGATTGAAAAAGTACCGCCTCCTTTTCATCGGTTTTGGCACCATCGGTCGTGCGTTGGCTCGGCAGATACTGGAGAAGGAGTCCGCGATCCGCGAAAGGTACGGCGCGGCGTTCCAAACGACGGCGGTCTTTACCCGCAGGCACGGCGTGGCATTGGATCCCGGCGGGTTGAATATGATCGAGGTTCTCCGTCTCGCGGAATCCGGTTCGAGGATCGGGAACTTGACGCCGGAACAGTTGCCGCTCGAGGAGATTTTCCGCACATCGAAGGCGGATATTCTCCTTGAGAATACGCCCACCGACCGCCAGTCCGGCGAACCGGCGGTGACGCATGTCCGCGCCGCTCTACGCAATGGTTTGCACGCAGTAACGGCGAATAAGGGACCGGCGGCGTTTGCCTACCGCGAACTGCGCGACCTGGCCTGCTCGCAGGACCGGCGGTTTCTATTTGAGGCTGCCGTCATGGACGGCACGCCGGTGTTCTCGCTTTTCCGCGAGGCGCTCCCGGCCTTGCGGGTGAACGGTTTCCGCGCCATCTTAAATTCGACGACGAACTAACTTCTCACCCGGATGGAGGAAGGATTGGATTTCGAGGAAGCGGTGCAGGCAGCGCAGACAGTCGGCATCGCCGAAACCGACCCGATGTCGGATGTGGATGGGTGGGACGCCACGCTTAAGACCGCCATCCTAGCCAATGTGCTGATAGGTCTTCCCCTCCGGCCGCTAGAGATTGCGCGCGAAGGGATCGGCGGACTCGACCCGCGGGTTGTCCGCCGGGCGCGCGCAGAGGGCCGGCCGGTCAAACTAATTTGCCGCGCGGAACGGACTGCGGCGGGGCTTTCGGCGTCAGTGCGGCCGGAACAAATCTCCCCGGATGATCCGCTGGCTTCCGTGCGGGGCACGGCGACAATGCTTTGCCTGGCGACAGATACGCTGACGGGATTGATCGTCGGGGGAACGGAACCCAGCCCGCGAACGACTGCCTATGGGTTGCTGTCGGACCTGCTGCAGATCGTGCGCGATGATTCCGGCGAAGCAAAAGATTGATTCGTTCCGGTATAATCCGATTTCACCCCGGAAGAATGCGGAATGACCGGGAGCTGGCTTTTGGTGGAGGCATCCATGTATAAAACGATTCGTTGCGGCGAAGTGCGCACCGAAGATGTCGGCAAGGAAGTCACCCTGGCGGGTTGGGTCGACCGTTGGCGCGATCACGGCGGGGTGATCTTTCTGGATGTACGCGACCGCTGGGGAGTTGTCCAGGTGACGGCTAATCCGGCGCTGTCGGCGCAGGCCCACAAAGCCGCTTCGGAAGCGCGCAACGAATTCGTGATCCAGATCCGCGGATTCGTCCGCCGCCGACCGGCGGGGATGGAAAACCCGAACCTCGAAACCGGCGAGGTGGAAGTGGAGGCACGCGAGGTGGTCATCCTCAACCCCTCGCTCACGCCGCCTTTCAATATCAACGAGGATGCGCCCGTCGACGAGAACGTACGCTTGAAATATCGCTACCTCGATCTGCGGCGCCAGCGCCTACAGCGCAACCTGGTCCTGCGCTACAAGGTCACCAAATTCATGCGTGATTATCTCGATGCACGCGGGTTCATCGAGGTGGAAACGCCGATCCTTTTCAAAACCACGCCCGAAGGAGCGCGCGATTATCTGGTGCCGTCGCGCGTTCACCCCGGATGCTTCTACGCTCTCCCGCAAAGCCCGCAGCAGCTCAAGCAACTGCTGATGGTGGCGGGCGTTGAACGGTATTTTCAGATCGCGCGCTGCTTCCGCGACGAGGACCAGCGCGGCGACCGGCAGCCGGAATTCACCCAGCTCGATTTGGAAATGTCGTTCATTCACCGCGACGACGTGCTGGACACGGTGGAGGGACTCTTCACCGAGCTGATCCCGGCCGTCGCACCATGGAAGAAAATCTTCCAACAGCCCTTCCCACGGCTTTCCTGGACGGAGGCGATGGAGCGTTACGGGGTGGATAAACCCGACCTGCGTTTCGGGATGGAACTGCGAGATGCCGGCGCCGTATTTGCCAAGAGCGAGTTTAAAGTGTTCCAGGATGCATTGAAGAGCGGCGGCGTGATCAAATGCATCGTGGCGCCCGGCTGCGCGGCCTACAGCCGCAAGGACGTGGACGACCTGACGGCATTTGCCCGCGAGCAGGGGGCCAAGGGTCTCGCAACGGTGGCATACACCGGCGAGGGCGTTAAAGGATCGGTCTCCAAGTTTGTTTCCGCGGACGAGGCCGAAGCGCTGCGGAAGATCACCGGCGCCGCTGAGGGGGATCTGGTCCTGCTGGTGGCCGACAAAAAGACGATCGCCAATCAAACC
>JBEKDW010000297.1:0-2697 GCA_050014155.1 Anaerolineales bacterium | reverse complement strand
TTTATTCCACCGTTCCGGTTTCCCGTTCACGGGGTTTCCACCTCGCCGCCCGGGGTGTCGGAGAGTTTATACCCCACGCCATAAATCATCAGCAGGCGCCGCGGCTGGCGCGGATCGGATTCAATTTTATGGCGCAGGTTCTTGATGTGGGAATCGATCGCCCGTTCGAAGGTTTCGAAGGATATTCCATGAATGGCATCCAGTAGCTGGGCGCGAGTAAACACCCGGCCCGGTTGGCGGGCCATCGTGGCAAGCAATTCGAATTCCGTCGCGGTCAGTTCCACCTCGCGGTCGTTGATCAGCACACGATGGCGGGCCAGATCGATGAGTAGATCCCCCGCGCGCAGGACGTCAGTCGGAGCCGACTCCTTCGAGGCCTCGCTCCGGCGCAGCACGGCCCGCACGCGCGCAACGAGTTCTTTGGGAGAAAATGGTTTGGTGACGTAGTCGTCCGCACCCAGTTCCAGCCCGAGGATTTTATCAGTCTCCTCGTCGCGCGCGGTGAGCACGATCACCGGGACGCCAGATTCCCGGCGGATGGAGCGCGTGACGTCAAGTCCGTCCATGTCCGGAAGACCCAGGTCGATCAGGATCAGGTCCGGTTTTTTCTCCCGCGCCGCGGCCAGTGCCGCGCGTCCGTCGCCGGCGGTCCAGACAGTAAATCCGGACCGGACGAGATAATCCCGGACCAGATCCGTAATCTTCGGTTCGTCGTCCACCACCAGGATGGTCTTCATGGGGATTCCGGAACCGATTATACCTTTCCGAACCTGTTCCGATTCCATGGGGAATGCCGTCCTGTCCTTTGGGTAACTTTGATATCTTGCTGTGAATCAATCCGGACCCGGTTTGCCGGGTCCGGATTGATGTTCCGCATGATGGGTTTGCCTGCTAACCCTCTTTGTCCTTTTTCTCGTGCATCCGTCGATGCCATTCCTCGATGGGTGGCGGAACGCTGCCTTCTTCACCGTGCCACCGGCCATGCATGTGCATCATATGCTCCCGGTGCGGGCCGAAGATCATCCGCAGGGGTAGGAAGATGAAGAAGCACAGGAAGAGCGGCACAAGACAGAACAGGAACGGCAGGAAGATCAACCCCGCCAGCGGACGACCTTCCATGCCTCCGCGCCACGCCCCGATGGATTGAACCGCCGGAGCAACGGTTTGGCCCTGCGCCACACCCGCGTTGTAGGCGATATAGCCGACGGCGACGATTCCGATCAGGAGCACGATAGCCCCGATCACGCGAAAAACCCAATAGTTACGCATAGTCTCAACTCCTTGAATTTGAATTCTAGGCAAAGTATGCGCCTCGATTGTGGAAAACTGATGGAGAAGGGATGGAGGGAAAAGGGAGATTTAGTTATGCGTCTAGGCCGAAAAAACGTGGATTTAATAAAACTGTATCTACTCAGGCTGAAAGATCCGATACGCGGATTTCTTGGATTAAACAGATTGCGGGGAATAAACAAATCACCAAAAAATTTTTAGGGGTTGATCATCAGCGAAATCAATTGAATCCGCGTACAAGCGGTCTGATATGAATAGATAGATCTCGACAAAATAAAGGATATGCCGTTATTTCCCCAGCCCCGCGCGGGCGGCGAT
The DNA here is from genome assembly GCA_050014155.1 of Anaerolineales bacterium. Lineage (GTDB taxonomy): Bacteria > Chloroflexota > Anaerolineae > Anaerolineales > RBG-16-64-43 > FEN-1073. The sequence goes on along the minus strand of JBEKDW010000297.1, from coordinate 1,089 downwards.
GGCTGCCGCGGCGGAGCGTGTGCCCACGCCCAGTTTTTGCAGCACATGATCGACGTGCTTCTTGACCGTGTTTGGTGTGATGGTCAGCGCTTCCGCGATCTGGCGGTTGGTGTGGCCCTGAGCCAGCAGCGCGAGCACCTCGTGTTCCCGGTCGGTCAGGGACGAAAGCGGATCCTCTTTGGCGGATTCGGGTTCGGCCGCTGGGGTTTCGGGTTGCGGCTCGTAGGACCGGACCGCTTCTTCCACGGTTTGGGCGAAGCCCTTCCGATCGAAAGCCTCCTTTTCAACAAAGGCGAACACCCCGAATTCGTCGTAGGCCCGGTCGATGTCGTCCGGTGCGCCCAGCGCGCTGACGACGATAGTCGGCAGGTTGCGTTGAGCAGCCACCCGCAATAGCGCGAACCCGTCCCGGTTCTCCTCCGGGTCGGATGAGGAAATCAGGTGCAGGTCGACGATCGCCGCCTGGAACCGGGTCCGCTGCAACAGTCCGCGCGCCTCCCCGTAACTGACGGCGAATTGCAATTCGAAGCCGGACTGCCCCAGAACGTCGGAGTAGATATTCTGCCAGCCGGGGTCATCCTCAACGACGAGAATCTTCGCGGCGGATGCGGATTTGGGCAGAGCCCGATCCAAAAGTGACAGGAGTCCTTCCTTGCGAAAGCCGGCCTTGTCGATCCGTCCCATTACAGACGGGTGCGAGCGCAGGAAATCGGCAATTTCCGCCTCCGGCAATCCGGTCAGGAGAATGACCGGAACGGGCGCGAGTCGCTGGGCCAGCATCAACCCGTCGCGATTTGCAGAATTGGACGGATCTAAGCTTACGTCCAGAACGGCCGCTTGGCAGGCGGGGATCGGGTCAGGGATTTTAGGGAATAGCGCGATCTTATATCCGGCGTCGGTCAAAACATCAGCCACAGTTTGGCGCCAGCGCGGATCATCGTCAACCACCAAAATGGTCTGCATGTCGGGCATGGAATCCTTTCGATCGGGAGACATTATAAAGGAAAGGGAAGAAGGCTTTCCGCTCCTAGAAATTGCCGCCGGCGGGCGTGGAGCAAGGCAGGCCCCCGGGGAAATCACCCGAGGGGA
>JBEKDW010000296.1:0-2710 GCA_050014155.1 Anaerolineales bacterium | reverse complement strand
CCGCGGGTTCAAGCACCCAGTTCGCGGTCGATGCGTCCGGCGTCCACAAATCCCAGTGAGCTTCGAAGACGTAGGCATAGTCGTCATGCACCAGTTCCGTGGCGATGAGCGTCGCTTGCCCGGGATCGATTCCCGTGGGAAAATCCACGCATTGAGGCGGACTACCGGCAATGGGAAAAGAAATATGAAGCCGTCATATCGAAATATTCCACCTGCCGGCTGATCCGGCAATTGGGCGCTCCGGATGTTGATCCCGATATCGAAGCGATCACTTCCTATCACGACCGGGTTACATGCGTCGCGAGTAACCTGCCCTTGGCGTGAGGCGAATCCTTGGTATATCCGTTAATTCGCACCGCATGACAAATATCGCGCAACCGAGTTTGACATCCGCACTATAATCAACATACCGCACGCGCGGCATCGGCGTGGGCGATAATGGGTGCACACGCCGGAGACAAGGAGGAGCCATGGCGACTCGAATTTCATCCGCGGAGTGGAAGGGAACAATAAAGGAAGGGTCCGGCACCATGAAAGTCGGGAGCGGGGCCTTCGAGGGGCCTTTTTCGTTTGCCTCGCGTTTTGAATCCGGCCCGGGAACGAACCCGGAGGAACTGATCGGCGCGGCGCATGCCGGCTGTTTTTCGATGGCCCTATCCGGGGCGCTCTCGTCGGCGGGCTTCATCCCCCGCCGGATCGCAACGACGGCGACCGTTCATCTGAATGCGGGTCCCAAAATCACCCTGATCGAATTGGTTACGGATGCCGACGTTCCCAAATTGGACGATGCGGCCTTTCAGCGATACGCGGAGGATGCCAAGAAGAATTGCCCGGTATCCAAAGCCCTGACCGGTGTGGAAATCCGGCTGAAGGCGACGCTTGTCAAATAAACCGGGAGAGGGCAGTTCCAAGGATAATTCGGATCCCGCCCCCGGCCGTGGAAGCCGGAACGCGGATGCGCCGGCCTGGCCGTCCGGAGATATCTGGGCGAACGGAATCCGCCTGCACTATTACCGGACCGGCGGCAACAAACCGCCCCTCGTTCTGGTTCACGGATTTGCCGACGACGGCCTGTGCTGGACGTCCGTCGCCCGCGCGCTCGAGAGATCGTACGATGTCGTGATGGTGGACGCGCGCGGACACGGGCGATCACAAGCGCCGGCCCGGGGTTACGGGCCGCTCGACAACGCAGACGACCTGGCCGGCGTGATTGCAGGCCTGAAGCTGCCCCATCCGATCGTGCTCGGCCATTCGATGGGGGCGATGACGGTGCTGGTGCTGGCGGGCCGGCATCCGGACCTCCCGGGCGCCGTACTCCTCGAAGACCCGCCCGCGTGGTGGATGAAAGACTTCCCCCCGCCGTTCACTGCCCAGTGGCACGCACAATCCAAGGAATGGATCGCAGGGTTCCGGCGTCATTCGCGCATGGAAATTGTCGCCGCCCAGCGCCGTGAAGCGCCCAACTGGCCGGAGGAAGATTTGATCCCGTGGGCCGATTCTAAAACACGTCTGAGCCTCAGTATCTTCCATCAGGATGTTCTTCCCGAGATGGATTGGCCGCGGCTGCTGCGGGGAATCCTGTGCCCGGTGCTGCTCCTCACAGCCGATCCGGAGCGGGGCGCGATCGTCACCGATGCGCAAGCCGCCAGCCTGCGGGCGATGGTGCCGCATCTCAGCATCGCGCATATCGCCGGGGCGGGCCACAATATCCACCGCGATCAATCCGCGCGCTTCCTGGAGGTGGTGCGGGCTTTCATGGAAGAGCTCCCCAGCGTTAACTTTGGTTCGTCGAGCTGAGCATCGTGGTCCGGAACCAACAGAGGCGCCGGCAGTATAATTGCCGGTTGATCCTCCGGACGAGGAAAGGATACCCATGAAGCTCAAACTCAAACAACTCTTCGGCGCGGGTGTTTTCGGAACCGGCTGGGCCAATGCGGGGATCTGCATCCTGCTGGCCGTCGGCGTATTTCTCAGCAACGAGCTCTATGCCGTCCTGAACCACGGACCGGCGGTCCTGAATTTGCAAACTCCCATCGACACCGCCCTGCCGGTGGTTCCCATCTTCGTCATTCCGTACGTCTCCCTCAATCCGTTTGTTTATGCAACCCTCATCCTCTTCCTCCTTTTCCGGACGAAGGTGTTTCAATCCGCCTGCCTGGCGGTCATCACAGTGATGATGATCAGCTACGGTTTTTATTTTTTCGCGCAGTCGGAGGTGATCCGCCCGGTACTCCTGGGCACCGACCTGTTCACCCGGATGATCCGCGACGTCTATGCCGGCGACAATCCCTTCAACTGTTTCCCCAGCCTGCACACGTCGGTTTCCACCATCCTCGCGATCCACTGGTGGCGGACGGACCGGCGCGTGGGAATCCCGGTGGCGATCTGGACCGCATTGATCGTCGCCTCGACGGTGCTGATCAAACAGCATTACATCGCCGATCTGATATTTGGCCTGGCGCTGGCTTTTGGATTGTGCTGGCTGTATATGCGGCTCCTCCTGCGGAAGGCTTAACGGCGGCCGGGATCCCTCTCCGTCCTCGGCGGATGCGCGCATTCCCACCGCTCCATCCGGTAGAATGGAAATAGCATGAAGACACGCAGGTTTACCAATGCGGTTCGACGGCCGGCGCTCGCTGCGATCGCTGCGATCGCGGCCGTTTCCACACTCGCCGGTTGCAGCCCATCACCCGCGGAATCCCCTTCTGTT
>JBEKDW010000295.1:0-2717 GCA_050014155.1 Anaerolineales bacterium | reverse complement strand
GTGGTGGATTCGGTGCGCGAGGTGCTTAGCCTCTCGAAGAAGGACATCGCGCCGCCGCCGGAAGCGATTCACACGGGCGTGGACCAGCGATTCATTTTCGGGATCGGCAAGGTAGACAACGGCAAACGCATGATCGTCCTGCTTGACGTCGAGAAGATCCTCTCGAAGGACGAACAGTCCAAACTCGCCGAAGTGCAGGCGTTCCTGGACGGCGTGACCTACAGTTCGGAAGAGATCTATCGCTGTCCGTTGCGCGTCCTCCGCGAGCGAAAGGGTCATTGTTTCGACGGAGCGGTGTTTGCGGCGGCGGCACTCCGGCGCATGGGATACCCGCCGCTGATCCTGGAGCTTCTACCCAACAGAAGGGATGACGACCACCTGCTGGCCCTCTACCGGCAGGACGGGTGCTGGGGAGCGATCGCGCAATCCAATTTCACCGGGCTGCGCTACCGCGAGCCGGTCTACCGGTCATTGCGGGAACTGGTGATGTCGTACTTCGAGCAGTTCTACAATACCGACGGGGAAAAAACGCTGCGCGGATATACCTTGCCGATCAACCTTAATGTTCTGGACTCGCGCCAATGGATGACGCGCGATGCCACCATGCGGGAAATCGCCGGCTGCCTGGACCGGGCGACGCACAAGCGCCTATTGACGCGCAGAATGGTGCTGCGCTTATCCCCGGTCGACAAGCGTTCCTTCCGGTCCGGATTGATGGGTGCGGTGAGGAAGGGGCTGTATAAACCACGAAAACCCAGACCGACGCGGTCTTAAAACCGCGCCGTTCTACCCGGCGTAGATCCGGTTTATTTTTAAATCCTAATCATGAAATAGTAATTATTTTCAGGTTCCACAACCTTCTATTAAAAACGTAAACGATTCCACTAGCCCCAAAGTAGGACGCGATTTTACGAATGTTCTATGCTATACTCACATTAAAGGCCGGAATATGGGCTTTTCGCCTGGCATATCGATTGCACCAAAATACTGGGCGCTCCGTCCCGCGCCGCCGATTATTCTATCCGGCGTGCGTAATTACGGCAGGTGGAAAGGCGAACGAGAAGCATGACGGCTCCACGGGAAGATCCGATTAGATTAGCGGGAATTCCGGTCGGTGACGTCGTCGATGCTCTCCGGTCCGAGCCCGCGCTGGCGTGGTTTGTCGCCCAGGGGCTGTGGCTTTCCCAACCTGTCCTGGAAATATTCTGGCCCCAGGAGCAGATCGCGCAGGTGGCGGAGATGCTGGAGACCGCAGGCCGTCCGGCGCCCGAGCGGCAGCCCGACGGCGGCGATCGGGAGGAACACACAGGTCCTTAATATGGAAGCTTACTATCCTTGGATCGCGTTTTTCCTGGCGCTAATTCTCGCGGGGTTGATTCTTATTTTCAACCTGATGCAGCGCGGGCGCTGGCCGGTCTTCCGCGATTTGCCGGGGTATAACGAAGTGTCTTCCGACGTCGGCGCGTCGGTGGAAGCCGGCACGCGCGTGCACGTGGCGCTGGGCGAAGGCCAGATCATCGGGCCCGGCGCGGAAGCGGAACTGGCGGGACTCTCGGCGCTGGCAAAGGTGGCCCAGGCGGCCAGCATCAGCGACCGTCCGCCGGTGGTCACGTCGAGCGACGGCCTTACCTCGCTGCTCTCGCAGGACGTGATGTATTCCACCTACCGCCAGATGCGAGTCGAGGAACGATTCGACCATGATCTCGGACGGCTGGCCGGATTGGGACCGGCCGGATACACAGCCGGCGCGATGATCACGACGTCGGCCGAAAAGGTCTCGGCCACCTTCGTCATCGGGGCGATGGGAGCGGAGGCCGCACTGATCGCCGATACCGGCGCACAACATGGGACGGTGATCGCCGCCGTTACCGACCCGGTCGGGCAGGCCGCGGTGTTTGCCACCACCGATCATCCGCTGATCGGCGAGGAGCTGTTCGCCGCGGGAGCCTACCTTAAAGTAAGCCACACCCACGCCGCCAGCCTGCAGGCGCAGGACGTCCTGCGCTGGATCGCCATCGCGGCGATCCTGCTTGGGGCTCTTGCGTCAACTTTCCTGAGGTTATTCTGATGCGGGCCCGAAGCATCCTCTCCGTCAGCATCGTCGTATTCTTCGGTCTGCTCACTCTGGCGGGATATTTCATTCCCTTCAAGCCGCTGGTGGATCTGGGCGGCGGATTGCTTTACATCGCGGTGTTCCTCAGCAGCATCGCCTTGCTGGTGGGGGTGATCAATCTTTCGCGGATCCACCTGCGCAAAGCGGCCAGGGGAGGGCCGGGCGGCGGATACAGCATGGTGTTGTTCGTCTCGCTGTGGGTGACTTTTCTGGTGGTGTTTTTCGCCATCACCCAGCGCAAAGAAGTGATTACGATCTGGATCGTACGCAACATCCAGTTGCCGCTCGAGGCGAGCCTCTCGGCGCTGGTGGTGTTTGCCCTGCTGGTGGGCGGCGTGCGGCTCCTGTACCGGCGGCGCGACGCGGTGGCGTTTTTCTTTCTGGGAGCGGCGCTCATCGTGTTGTTTGCCGCCATCCCGCTGCCCTCCCTGCTGGAAGAATGGCTCAAGGGGCCGGATTATTACCGCCAGTTGCTTGCCTCCGTTTTTTTGTCGGTAGCCAGCGGCGGGGGCAGGGGAATTCTTCTAGGGATGGCGCTTGGCGCTGCAGCCACCAGATTGCGCATTCTGATGGGATCGGACCGACCCTATGGGCGATAACTCCC
>JBEKDW010000294.1:0-2733 GCA_050014155.1 Anaerolineales bacterium | reverse complement strand
AAAATATTACCTGCAGGAATTCCTGAAAATCGACGGCGATATGGTGGATATCGTAACGGTCCACCGTTACCCCTTCCCGATCAGCATGAGTGGCTCCGCCGCGCCGCCCGTCGCGGACCTGATGGCCAACTCGCCCGAATGGGATACCATCATTCCGAATCTGCGCCGCATCATCAAGGAAACCACTGGAAAGGATATGCCGGTGGGAGTGATGGAATACAACTCCAACTACACCGGCATTTCCGGCGCCGACACCTCGCCGGATTCTTTTTACGGGGCAATCTGGCTGGCGGACGTCATGGGCCGCATGATCCGGCAAAAGACGGAGTTCATGTCGTACTGGGAGTTGACCAGCGGCAGTGGAAACTCCGGATTCGGGTTGATGAATTCGTTCGAAGTGCGTCCGAGCTATTACGTCTTCCAACTCTACAAGCGGTTCGGCAACCACCTGCTCGCGGCGAGTTCGGATCAATCCATGGTGTCGGTGTTTGCCGCCAAGCGTGACGACGGAACTGTCACCGTCATCCTTGTCAACCGCGGCGATGCGGCGGTCAAACAGCCTCTGCAGATTAATAAGGGAGACAAACTGTCCTTGACCGAAGCTTATTTATTCGATAAAAACAACATGGCAAAAGCATTTTCACCGCCGGCGTTTCATACCGGGGATCTGGTGGAAGTGGCCGGATACTCCGCTTTGATGTATATATTTCATGCATAGGAACCTGTTGCACAAGAATGTTTTTCACCCATTCTTCCTCAAAGAATATTTTAAAACTTCGCATTTTATGAAACCGGCGGTTTGAAACAAGGTTTTCTGCAACAGGATCATAGGATCGGTCTTTCATGATGGACGCGCTGCGATTAATTCCTCCTCAATGTCCTCCTCCCTTGGATGCAGGTTTTCGGCCGGCCGTGCTTGCCAACCGGGCTTTTCGGAATGAACTTGCCTCCATCGGGGAGCCCCTAGTCATCGGTTTGGAGCGGGAAAACCAGGAACTCTCACGATATGAGACGCGCGTTTACCCGGAATCGCATCCCCGGGCCGCGGCCAACGTCCCGTATATCGAACGCATCGTAAAATTTCTCCTCTGGCAGCGCGGCGGCTTCCGCATCTTTGTCGGCGGGCCGGCAAGCATTGCCGACGCCCTGCAGAAGATATACTCCCCCGAAGGGGAACGGAAATTTGATTATCATTTCTTCAGCGACCAGGTGTACGAGCAACCCTTGCGCGTGATCGCTTGCCGGCCGGTGGATGTGCCGCCTGTCCGGGAAACGGGGGCGCCGCTGGGCCGGCATTTGGACGGTTGCAGGATCGGGTTTGATCTGGGAGCCTCCGACCGCAAGGTCAGCGCGGTGGTTGACGGGAAGGTCGTCTATAGTGAAGAAGTGATCTGGGAGCCCCGCAAACATTCCGATCCGGAATACTATTACCAGGAGATCACCAAGGGGATCCGGTCGGCGGCAGCCAAAATGGCGAGGGTGGATGCCATCGGGGGCAGCTCGGCTGGAATTTACATCGACAACCGGCCGATGGTAGCCTCCCTCTTCCGCAATGTTCCGCCGGAGGATTATCCGAAAATCCGCGAGTTATTCCTGCGTATCCGCGACGAGTGGAAGGTCCCGCTGGAAGTGATCAACGACGGCGATGTGACCGCCTTGGCGGGATCGATGTCGCTGAGCGATACCGGGATTCTCGGGATTGCCCTCGGCTCCAGCGAGGCGACGGGATATGTGGACTTGAACGGCCAGATTCTTGGCTGGTTGAATGAAATGGCCTTCACCCCCGTCGATTATCAGCCGGACGCCCCCGTGGATGAATGGTCGGGCGATATTGGTTGCGGCTCGCAATATTTTTCTCAGCAATGCGTTTTCCGATTGGCACCCAAAGCGGGAATTATCATCCCCCAAGAGATTTCCGATGCCGAAAAATTAGCTTTCGTCCAGGAAAGATTGGCGGCCGGGCATGAAGGCGCGGTGCGAATCTGGCAGACAATGGGCGTGTATCTTGGGTATGGCGTGGCCCATTATTCCGACTTTTACGAAATCAAGCATGTGCTGATCCTGGGACGTTGCACCTCCGGCGAGGGCGGAAAAATAATTCTGGACGGGGTCAACGAAGTGCTGCGCAAGGAATTTCCGGAGTTGGCCGCTCGCATTCACATCCAATTGCCGGATGAAAAAAGCCGGCGCGTGGGGCAATCCGTTGCGGCAGCCAGCCTGCCGGCTATTCCCCGTTCTCCAAGGAGCATTCTGTGAAATTTCATTCCCCCTCGGCGGAGGTTTATATTCCGGACGGCACCGGCGAAAAAGAAGCGTTGGCGCGCACAACGTGCTTGGCGGTCTCGGCTCATCAGGACGATCTGGAAATCATGGCCGCCGAGCCGATTCTGCGGTGTTACCGCCAACCGAACGAGTGGTTCACCGGCGTCGTGCTGACCGACGGGCGCGGCTCTCCGCGGATCGGGCTGTATGCGAACTATACCGACGATGAGATGCACGCGGTGCGGATGCAGGAACAGAAAAAAGCCGCCGCGGTCGGGGAATATTCCGCACAAATCCTCTTGGATTACCCCAGCCGGGCCGTTAAAAACAAGTCGGAGGTCGGACCGGTTGAGGATCTGCATACCGTACTGCTGGCCGCAAAACCGAAATTCGTGTTCACGCATAACCTGGCGGATAAGCACGACACCCACGTCGGGACGGCCTTGCGATTAATCGCCGCGATCCGCCGGA
>JBEKDW010000293.1:0-2737 GCA_050014155.1 Anaerolineales bacterium | reverse complement strand
CGGACGCCAACCCGGAGGACCTGATTCTGAAGGAGGAGTTTACAGACTTCCTCGAGCGGACCCGTCTAAACCGGTCGCGGCCCGATTCCAACCTGGAATTGACGGCTGCGGGAATGTACGCCAAACTCCTGGATCACATCCAGGTCCACCAATACTTCATGGGTCTGGATCAGCAGCGGGAGATTCCGATCGAGGAGGCCGCCGCGCATTGGTACGATACGGTCTACCTGCCCGTCGTGGAAGCCATTCGCGAACGGAACATCCTCGGGGAATTCCCCGGGCGGACGGAAGCCGATCTGTATTTGTGGGTGTCGGAGCACCGGTCCGAACTGCAGCAGGGGTTTGGGGAATTCATCTCCCCCGCCTCCGCCGCCAGCGACCTGGCCAACAAATTCAGCCCCCGCGCCACGCGGGTTGCGGCGCGGATCGGCAAAAGCCTGGCCAGCGCGGTCGTCCCGGAGGCGCTCGAAAGCGGCCCCCGCCCCGGAAGTTGGCGCGAGGAAAAGGCGGCTCCCGAAGACGGGCAATTGTTCGGGGAAATTTTGGTTCCCCTCAGCGACGACGACCCCGAACGTGTTGCGCTGGATCAGGCAATCCGATTCGCCCTCCGCGAACATGCGCGCATTCACGGATTGCATGTGATGCGCGATTCGGCTGGGGAAACGGAAGACCACCTTCAGGACCTGCGCGAGGAATTCGCCAAACGGTGCGAAGAGGCCTCGCTCGTGGGAGGCATGGCGGTGATGTCGGGCGACGTGGCGAAAACGATCTGTAGCCGCGCGCTGCTCGCGGATCTGGTCGTCTTACATTTGGCACATCCTCCGGCTTCACAGCCGCTCCTCCGGCTAGGATCGGGGTTCTCCGCGCTGATCCGGAAATGCCCCCGCCCCATGCTGGCCGTCGCCGGACCGGCCACGGCGCTCGACCGGGGGCTTCTGGCATACGACGGCAGCCCGAAAGCCAAGGAAGCGTTATTCGTGGCAGCCTACTTGGCCGCGCGGTGGCCGATCCCGCTTACGGTGGTATCGGTGGAAGGAGCCGGTGTGGATGCCGAAGACATGCTCGAAGAGGCCGACGAGTATTTACTATCCCGCGGCGTGAATGCCACCAAACTCCTGCGGGGGAGCCCGGTGTCTGATGCCATTCTTCAGGCGGCCGAAAGTTCGGGCAGTCAATTTCTCATCCTGGGGGGATACGGAAGCAATCCGATGGTCGAGGCGGTTCTGGGAAGCCAGGTGGATGCCATCCTGCGCGAAAGCCGCCTGCCGATATTGATTTGCCGCTGAGGATAAAACCATGGACGTCTGGCGCGGAAATTCGCATCGAAGATTGAATGTTCTGACCGGCGAGTACGTGCTCGTCTCCCCCCACCGGACGAAGCGGCCCTGGCTCGGCCAGGTGGATGCCGCGCCCGGCACGAGCCGGCCGCCGTATGATCCCAACTGCTATCTGTGCCCGGGAAACGAACGCGCCGGCGGCGCGCGCAATCCGGACTACGTCGGAACCTTTCTGTTCGACAACGACTTCTCCGCGCTGCTTCCCGGCGTGGCGTCGGAACGGTGGGAACGGGAGAAGCTGTTGGTGGCGGAGACCGAGCGGGGCGTGTGCCGCGTGTTGTGCTACTCCCCAAGGCACGATCTGACAATCGGGGCGATGGAGACCGGGGCGATCCGCAAGGTGGTGGATGTCTGGGGGGAACAATACGCCGAACTCGGCGCGCTCCCCGGAATCCGCCACGTGCAGATTTTTGAAAATTGCGGCGCGATGATGGGCGCCAGCAACCCTCACCCGCACGGCCAGATTTGGGCCGAGGAAAAGATCCCCAACGAACCCGCCAAGGAAACGGCCTGCCAGTTGCGGCACCAGGAAGAACGTCATTCGTGTTTGCTTTGCGATTATCTGGATTTGGAAACGCGGGAGAACGAGCGGATCGTGTGGCAAAACGAATCCTTCACCGCCCTCGTTCCGTTCTGGGCGGTATGGCCGTTCGAGGTGATGTTGGTCGCGCGTTCGCACCGCGGCTCGCTGCCCGAGCTTTCCGGCAGTGAGCGCGACGATCTGGCGGAAATCCTGCGGCGGATTTTGCGCGCGTACGACAAAGTATTCGACGCTCCATTTCCGTACAGCATGGGCTTTCACCAGAAACCCACGGGGGGCCAAGACCATCCGGAGTGGCATTTGCACGCCCACTTCTATCCCCCGCTGCTGCGATCCACCACGATCCGGAAATTCATGGTGGGATACGAAATGCTGGCGCAACCCCAGCGCGACATCACACCGGAATCGTCCGCCGAACGGTTGCGCGAGCTGGCTGCGAAGGAATCCTAAAAATTTTTTGTACGCGGATTGCGCGGAGTTATCGGATTACCCCGAACATGCTACGCATTCTCGGGGCAGGTACGAATTTATTAAATTCTCGAATATATGAACGGGGTAATCTGCGGAATCCGAATAATCAGCATAATCCGCGTACAGAATCAAGCATGTTGAGCAATGGGAATAATCTAGAGTCGCCTATCTTCTTTTATAATTCCACATAGGACGCTCTTCCTATTCTAATCTGTGCAGCCGGGAATGAGAATATAATCCTCGACCGCAGGATGGGACCTTTGACATGAGAAAAATCTCTCGCAGAAAATTCCTTTCCCTTTTGACTCAAAGCACCGGGGCAGCGGTGGTTTTCCAGCTGTTGGAAGCGTGCGGGATAAAACCCACCGTACCGGGAACGCCGACCAAT
>JBEKDW010000292.1:0-2751 GCA_050014155.1 Anaerolineales bacterium | reverse complement strand
TGAGCAGGAGCAGGAATAATCCAACCGGACGAGTTTCCCGTTTTCCCGGTGAAGGAAATGCACGACGCCTTTCTTTCCGCATTTGGGGCAGGTGGTCGCGAACAGTTCGGAGATCGCGTCCCGGCACTGTTCGCGGAGGTCTTGGAAAGCCCATTGCAGCCGCGGCAAGCTGACGGGAGTGAAAACGACTTCCGTAAAAAAGGATGCCAGGGGATTCGGATCGGTGGTTATCGCCCGGCGGCCCAAGCGCAAGGCTTCGATCGCCGTGGTTCCATTGCCGCCGAAGGGATCGAGGACGACATCACCTTCCTTCGTATACGCACGGATGAATTCTGCGACAACCGCAGGCGGCAGGTTGCCGCCCCGGGGATGCATAGCGTGGATTGGACCGGCGCCGGCGTTCGGTGCGGTTGGAATTCCCGTATCGATATGCCGGACGTTTTGTCTCATTGCGTATGCCTTCCCGCTTCCTGGGCGCGATGCGCTATCTTCATCCTGCAGAAAAACGAAAGGAAGATGGTATTAAGCGAATCGGTAATCCATAGGATGGTTGTTTTGTATTGTGAGGGGGACATTCCGAGTTCGGACATGTCAGAGGTCAAAAATCCCAAATCGTATTTCCCGCACCGGCAAACCCAAACGGAATTTTATCTAAAATGATTATATCAGTTTAATCCACGGGGCCCCCGCGGGTTTGGCGGAGAACTTTTTTACAAAACTGCATGAATTTCTCCTTTGCCCAACACTGGATTGGGTCGGCAGGGGGCGAGGAAATCCATCATGTTAGGCGTGACGATAATGTTCGGATACCTTTCATCGGTCGGTTTTCTCAGAAGTCGCATCGAAAAAAGAACGGATCTCATCCATGATCGTCCGCTATCACCAGCCTTCGGATAAATAGCGAGACGATCGGATAGAGTCTATTGCCAATCCTTTTACAGCATCCGGTCTGTTCAAAACGCGAAGAACGTTAGCGGATACTGAGGATTGCTTTGTAAGGTCGAGCGACGGAATGAAAAAATTACAGCGATCCCACCCGCAGGATTTTATAAATGCATCCAGCCGGCTGATGGTGACCACAAACTGGAAAGATCCACCCAGTGGATGCTTTCTCCCCGTATCCTCCATGGACGTGGAGTGGTTAAAAAGCCTTTAAAAGTGGCACAAACCTTGCCCCATTGACAAATAGAACGCATGTTCTATAATGCTGAAAACTGTGGAGGTAGAGAGATGCAAAACGCACAAACCCAAAAACCGTTTCAATTTTCAGTTGCTTCCCTGATCCCCAATATCCGGTTTCCGGATCGCGGCGCTTCTTTCCTTGGCCTAATCGTCGGCGCCACGGTTCTCTTTGAGGTCTTCAACTACAGCACCACCGAACACGCCCTCGGCGACGTAATGGGTGGGTTGCGGTTTTTGGAGATCCCCTGGGCGACCATACTCGCCCTGGCTTTCTGCGGCATCGATTTTGCCGGTATCGCGCGGCTATTCTCTCCGGGGGAACGGGAGGGGAAAGGGCGCGTGGAAGGGATGTATCTTCTGGCGGCGTGGTTGCTGGCGGGAGTGATCAATGCGGCGATGACTTGGTGGGCGGTGACCGTGGCGCTGTTGGGACAGCCGAATCTCGGCAACGAACTGGTTTCCCGTCAGGATCTTGTTCTCTATGTGCCCATTCTCGTGGCCGGCGCGGTCTGGCTGATACGCATCCTGTTGATCGGCATGCTGACCATGTCGGGAGGAAAAATCGCCCAACCGGGAAAGTCTCCGGCGATTAAACAACCTCTCCCCGTGCAATCTGTTCCGGTCCGGCAGGTTCCATCCTCCTCCATGGTGCGGCCTTTTACCGGCGGCCGATCCTGATAAAAATCCCGCGGCCCGAATTCTCAACGCCTCCCCGCACTCAGGAAACACAAAAGTACGGGGAGGCGCTTGAAGACGAACCAGCGTTCGGAAGTATTTTCTTTTTCGGCGGACTCATGAGCAGGCGACGCATTCGTTTGAACCCGTATTTGATGGCCAGAGCGCTTCCCCTGATGATCGGGATGATCATTGTGGCGGCCGTCTGTACAGCGACATCCGCCGTTCGCATCGTCGGGTCGGCAGCCAAAATCTTCGTAGCCAAAGAACAGCCAATGGCGGACCTTTTTACTCCGCAAGTCCTCGCTTGGAAGCCGCAAATAATTCGATGGTCGGACGCCTTCGGGCTGGATCCGAATCTGGTGGCGACGGTAATGCAGATTGAATCCTGCGGCAACCAGCACGCAATCTCGCGCACCGGAGCGCAAGGCCTATTTCAGGTGATGCCGTTTCATTTCGCCGCGGGAGAGGAGATGCAGGATCCCGAGACCAATGCCCGGCGCGGCCTGGTTTACCTGGCGGAATCCCTTCTGCAATCGAAGGGCGACGTCCACCGGGCGCTGGCCGGATACAATGGCGGACACGGCATGATCGGATTGGATCCCTCGCAGTGGAGTTCCGAGACCCGCCGCTACGCGTATTGGGGCGACGGCATTTTTGCGGATGCCTCCGGCGGGCGGACGGAAAGCGCCCGGCTGGAAGAATGGTTGGCGGCGGGTGGAGAAAGCCTGTGCTCTACTGGTGGATAAAATAAATACATGCACAGCAGGGAAACGTAACCCAAAGAATTCAGCAACGGAACTTCAACCCCCTGTTGTCTCGCGATAAGAGGAGGTGCCATGGAAAAGGAAGATGCAATTCGAAAATCTCTCGAACTGGTCGAGAACTCAAAAA
>JBEKDW010000291.1:0-2761 GCA_050014155.1 Anaerolineales bacterium | reverse complement strand
ACCCGTTTGAGACCGACGGCGATCAAGGCGGTTGCGCACATCGCCACGAACATCACCAGCATCCGCCATTTCCAGAACCCGTCCCCGCCAAGCCAGATCAGGCCCATAACCGGGATCATGAACCACGAATCGCCGGAGTGGGCCAGAAAGCGCAACAGGTTCCGCAACCGACCATGCCGTTGCGAGAGATTCATCCTGGCCGAAGCACGCGCATCGAGTTCGAGCAACCGCGCATACCAGGGGCGGCGGGATTCGGGAAGCGCGATCGGATTTGTCATGAGGTTTGGATCAGACTCCGTCGTTCGATGACGTTTCGGACCAGATCGTATTGATGCGGAGTATCGACGTCCATCCCGAGTTCGGCGAATGGCGAGACGATCGCGCGACCCTTTATCCCGATCCGCTCGGACACTCTGCGCTGGGCCTCCGCGAGCGTAAGCATGCGGAAGACCAGTAAAAAGAGCGTATCCATCCCAAGCAATACAGACATGCGCAGAATGCTTTTTCGCGCGGCGTGCATTCCTTCCCAAAAGGAAGCATTCGGGAGAAGAGACAGGCGCAGGACATGCAAATCCCCGCCGCACAGGGTGCAATCACGCAGATGCACAAACGATCGCCGGGAATCGGGGAAGCTCACTTCCATTGTTTCCTTTGGAATTACAACGTAGTAAAGATCATATTCCGACTGGCCGGTGGCATCCACCACCCAATTCACCATTTCCGGAGTGATGGTTGGCAAGTCTCCACTGGCGGAAATAGCCAAATGCGCCGCAGGATTATTGTGCAGAATCCATTCTCCGCCTGCCCGGATGTTACGAAAAAGCGACCCATGCTCGGGCAAGCGCGCGATGATCGCCGGATGCCGGACGGGCGCATCCTCGGGAAGACCGACGAGCACGATTTTCCCTACGCGGGGCGAGGCGGCAAGCGCGTCGACCACCCATTGAACCATCGGTTTCCCGCCGATAGGCAGCAGCGCCTTGAAACCGTCGGGAGCTTGGGCGTAGAGCGGATCGCCGCGGCGCAGTTTTCCGCCCGCTGCAACGAGCGCGTCCAGTTTCACTTGCCAAGACTCCGGATCATCTCGCTGACGAGACTCGCCGACCGATGCAGCAGCGTTTGTTCTTCTTGGTTGAGCGAGAGGGGAAAGGTGTCGAGGATCCCTTCACCGCCGATCAGATGCGGCAGTGAGACGGTCACGTTGCAAACGCCCGCCACCTCGGCCGCCGGCGAACACACCGTCAGGATCGAGCGCTGATCCTGAAGGATCACCTCGACGATGCGCGCCAGCGCGCTGCCGATGCCGTAGTAGGTGGCGCCTTTGCCTTCGATGATCCGGTAGGCCGCGCGGCGCACCGCTTCGTCGATCCGGCTGCGGTCTTCCGAAACGCAGGACGCGTTGCGCCGGGCGCAGAATTCCTCCACCGACAAACCGCCCACCGTGGCAATCGACCAGGTGAGCACTTCGGAATCCCCGTGCTCGCCGACGACGTAGGCGTGCACGTGCTGCGGATCCACGCCTAGGTGAAGCCCGAGGAGGGCGCGGAACCGGGCGGTATCGAGCGTGGTGCCGGAGCCCATCACCCGTCCAGGAGGGACTCCGAGCGGTGCGGCGAATTCGGCCGCCAGATGGGTCATGATATCCACCGGATTGGTGGCCACCAGAATCACCGCATTAGGCGCATAGCGCAACACGCTGGGGACCACGTCGGCAAACACCGCCGCGTTGCGGGAAAGCAGTTCGAGCCGGGTCTCGCCCGGCTTCTGGGCGACTCCGGCGGCGAGAATCACCACGTTGCATCCGGTCAGGTCCGAGTACTCGCCGGCCGTCACATGGAGCGGATTGGCGAAAGGCACCGCGTGGAAAATATCGTCCGCTTCGGCCTGCGCGCGCTTGAGGTTCTTATCCACGAGCACGATTTCCCGGCCGACGCCGCGCATCACCATGGCATATGCCGCCGTCGAACCGACAACCCCGCTGCCGACGATTCCGATTTTCATTTTGTCACTCTTTCCGCGGACGAATCTTGGTTCCCGTTGGAATTATATCGTGAGAATGCGCGCGATCCGGAGTATGCCATCGGGCTATGGAATGACGGAACGCTGTATATCCGCAGAGTTCGGTAATTGTGTGGGGGATTATTACAAGCTTGGCACGACGAGCAAAAGTCGAATCCGGAGGGACTGTCTAGGCATGTCGAGCTCAGTGGAAGCGGACTCATCCGCTATAACTTCTCAGCTCGGGTGTGGTGGCAGCCACCCAGGTCACCGCAACCAGGCTTCCAATCCCTCCCAATACCACCGAGGCCGGTGCGCCAAGCCAATTGGCCACCGCCCCGGCTTCGAACTCGCCCAGCTGCGGCCCGCCCATGAAGAAAATCATATTCAGGCTGACCATCCGCCCGCGCAGGGCATCCGGCGTTTGCAATTGGCGGGAGGTGTTGCGGATGACCGTGCTGACCATATCGGAAGCTCCCGTGAGGGCCAGGGCGAAGAATGTGAGCCAGAAGGTTCTCGAAATTCCAAAGAGGATCGTGCCCAGGCTGAACAGGCCGACAGCGATCAAAAGCACACGCCCCTGGCGCGAGATCCGGTGGAGGAGGGAGAGGGTTACGCCCGATGTCAGCGCGCCGATCGCGGCGGCTGAAAAGAGCACGCCGTACCCTTCGGCGCCGACGTGCAGAATATCGGCGGCGAAAATAGGCAGAAGCGCCGAGGCGGAGGCGAAGAAGGAAGCGATGAAATCCAGCAGCATGGTGGA
>JBEKDW010000290.1:0-2766 GCA_050014155.1 Anaerolineales bacterium | reverse complement strand
TTCAACTTCCCCACGCACCTGGCGCTGGCGGCGAACGGGAACCTGTATGTGACCGACTCGCTCAATTTCCGCGTCCAGGTTTTCACGCCGGACGAGTATTACGGGACGGTGGCGGATCTGGTGCGAGGCCGGCGCGGGATCTTCCGCGAGCAAGCCTACACCTCTCCGGGCCGGGTGCAGCTGACCTTCGAACTGCCGCTGGCGGAACTGATTGTGGATTTCTACGACAAATTGAAATCGCGCACGCGCGGGTACGCCTCGCTCGACTACCGCTTCCTAGATTACCGCCGCGAGGATCTGGTCCGCCTGGACATCTATCTCAACGATGAGCCGGTGGATGCGCTCGCCACGATCGTCCACCGCGACACGGCCTACCACCGCGGCCAGTCGCTCGTCACCAAATTGAAGGATCTCATTCCACGCCAGCAGTTCGTTGTTCCGGTGCAGGCGGTGGCGGAAGGGCGGGTTATCTCGAGGGCGAACGTCAGGGCGGTGCGCAAGGATGTACTGGCCAAATGCTACGGAGGTGACATCACCCGTAAACGCAAGCTTCTGGAAAAACAAAAGCGCGGGAAGCGACGGCTGAAAATGATCGGCAGCGTGGAAGTGCCGCAGGAAGCGTTTCTGGCGGTGCTGGGCGCCGGGGGCGAGGAATGACTCACAATGCCCGGAGGAATCGCTTCCTCCGCCTCCTTCCCGGGATTGTCTTGAGCGCGATCGCCATCATCGCTTTGATCTGGCAGGTGAATTGGCGGCAGACGCTCCAGGCCTGGGCCGAAGCCCAACTCTGGGTGATCGCGCCGGCGACCGTCTTGATCGTAGGCGCAATGTTCGCCCGGGCGATGGCCTGGCGCAGCCTGATGCGAAACGCCGTCGCGCCGCGCAAGGCTTTCTGGATCCTAAACATCAGTTACATGCTGAATTCGTTCCTGCCGTTCCGGCTCGGTGACGTGGCCCGGCCATATCTCGTCAGCCGCCGGGACATCGCTGACAAATCCATTACCAATGGAGCAGACGCGGGGACTGAACACCCGCCGATCGATATAGGGACGGCGTTTTCAGCAGTTGCGCTGGAACGGGTATTCGATCTGATCCTATCCGCCCTGTGTATTCTTCTGGTCTTCCCCGTGCTCTCCGGCAAGGTGGGAAACGATTGGATCCTGATCTCCTCCTTCGGGCTGGCCGCAGTCGGATTTATTGCGCTGTTACTGCTGGGCGCATGGAGCGCTCGTATAATGCAAGCGGCGGAATGGGTGGCGGAAAAAATTCACTTTCTCCGGCCCACGCTGAAGCCGCTGGAGAATTTCCTGGACGGGTTGCACCTGATACGCGATCTGCGTTATTCAGTACCGGGGTTTCTGCTGATCGGCGCGGCCATGCTCCTGTGGGCGGCGGATTACTGGGTAGTGCTGCGGGGATTTGTCCCATCGGCGGGGGTCTCCTGGGCGTTGCTCGCGCTGGTCGGCGGGTTGATCGGGGTGGCGCTGCCGTCTTCGCCCGCCGCGCTGGGGATATTCGAAGTATCGCTGACGCTTGTGCTGATGGCGGGCGGAATGGATCGCAACATCGCCGTCGCCTACGCGCTCTCACTGCATATGCTCAATACACTTACGGTAACCTTGCTTGGGCTGCTCGGATTGCTCGCCGAGCGCCAATCCCTGGGGTCGATCCTCTCCGTGGCGCAAGGTTCGGAGAATCCCTGACCGGAAGGGCCTGGTTCGAATGCGCGTTCTGATCGCACTGACATATTATCGGCCGCATGTATCGGGGCTTACCATTTACACCGAACGTCTGGGCCGCGCGCTGGTGCGGCGCGGGCACCGGGTGACCGTGCTCACCTCCCGCTTCGACCGGTCGCTGCCAGCGCATGAATCCCTCGACGGTATGGATATTGTCCGGCCGTGGGTGGCGCTGCGCATCAGCAAGGGTGTGATCATGCCGACCTTTGGGTACTGGGCTAACCGGTTGGCGCTTTCCCACGACGTGCTTTCCATCCACTTGCCGCAATTCGACGCGCCGGGCATCGCGTTGCGCGGGCGGCTGCTGGGCAAACCCGCCGTCCTAACCTATCACTCTGACCTCAGCCTTCCGCCGACGATTTTCAACCGGCTGGCCAACCAGGTGGTCAACGTTTCCAACCGTGCCGCGGGAAATTGGGCCGACGCCATCGTCGCCTATACCCGCGATTTCGCGGAACACTCCCCGTATCTCTCCCAATATCTTTCCAAAGTGCGCGTCATCCCGCCGCCGGTGGAGGTGGGCAAAGCCGATCCGGAAGACGTCCAGGCTTTCCGCCGCAAGCACAACCTCGAAGGCCATAAGGTCATCGGCATGGCCGCCCGGCTGGCGACAGAAAAGGGGGTCGAGTACCTGTTGGAAGCGGCGCCCAGCATTCTGGAAAAGCATCCGGGCACGCGTTTCCTGTTCGCCGGCCAGTATCAGAACGTGCTCGGCGAGGACGCCTACGCGCGCAGGTTGGCGCCGCTCCTGACCGCGCTCGGCGACCGCTGGACGTTTTTGGGCGTGCTGCAACCGGATGCCATGGCGGCGTTTTTTAAATCCTGCGATCTCACCGTGCTCCCCAGCATCAACAGCACGGAGACGTTCGGGCTGGTTCAGATCGAATCCATGATCTGCGGTACGCCGGTGGTCGCTTCCGGATTGCCCGGTGTTCGCGAACCGGTGCGGTTGACGGGAATGGGGAAGATCGTCCCGCTCAGAGATCCTTCCGCACTGGCGGAAGCCGTGCTGGAGGTGCTCGATAAC
>JBEKDW010000289.1:0-2787 GCA_050014155.1 Anaerolineales bacterium | reverse complement strand
TCGAGGAAAAGCCGCTGGCGGCGGCCTCCCTAGGCCAGGTGCATCGTGCGCGCCTGTGCGCGACGCCGGACGAGGCCCGGCCTTTCTGCGACGTAGTGATCAAGGCCCAACGCCCGGACATCGACCGGCTGATCGAAGTGGACCTTACCGCGCTGCGGCAGATCGGCCGCTGGCTGGAACGCTACCCGCCGATCCGCACTCGGGCCGACGTGCGCGCGCTGATCGAGGAATTCGCCGACACCGTCCACGAGGAAGTGGATTACCTGGCCGAGGGACGCAACGCGGAGATCTTCAGCGGCTATTTCAAGGACGACCCGTTCGTGCACGTCCCGCGGGTGGTTTGGAGCCACACCACCCGCCGGGTCCTCGCGCTGGAGGACGTGTACGCGATCAAGATCACCGATTACGCCGCGATCACTGCGGCGGGTATCGACCGGGCCGAGGTGGCCCGCGTGCTGCTCGACGCTTACCTGAAGCAGGTCTTCGAGCACGGGTTCTTTCACGCCGACCCGCACCCGGGCAACCTTTTCGTCACGCCGCGGCCCGGTCCGGCCGGCGGGGAGACGCCCGGCTGGCGGCTCACCTTCGTGGATTTCGGGATGGTGGGCCGTGTTCCGGAGAATTTGCGCGCCGGACTTCGGGAGATGGCGGTCGGCTTGGGGATGCGCGATGCGGCCCGTATGGTGCGCTCCTACCAAACCCTCGGCATGCTCGTGCCGGGCGCCGATCTCAAAGAACTCGAGCGGATGGGCGCGCAGATTTTCGATCTATTCTGGGGAAAGTCGATGGCCGACCTGCGCCAAATCAGTCATGAAGACATGCTGCGCTTTGCCGACCGCTTCCGCGATGTGATGTACAACATGCCATTCCAACTGCCCCACAACCTGCTCCTGCTGGGACGAATGGTGGCGATCCTGTCGGGCATGTGCACCGGCCTGGACCCGGATTTCAATCTGTGGAATCAACTCGCTCCCTATGCAGGTAAACTCATGGAAGAAGAAGGTGGTTCCAATTGGCGCGTTTTGCTGGATACTTTGGGGGAGGTTGTGAAGACGCTCGCGGCATTGCCCTCGCAGGCTGGGCGCGTATTGGATACGATCGAACGCGGCGAGTTGAGCGTGCGATCGCCGCAGCTCGCCCGGCGGATCCGCCGCCTGGAAAACGCAATCAACCGGTTGACCGGCGGCTTGGTTTTCGCCGCGCTCCTGTTGGGCGGCGTGCTGCTGGTGGATACAGGCCGGGTCCCGTTGGGCGGGGCGTTGCTGGCCGGTTCCCTGGCCACCCTCCTCTGGATATTGTTTTCCGGGCGAAACGGCCCTGCGGATTAATCCATTGGCTTATTTAAAGGAACCGCCCCGCGTTCTGCGGGGCGGCGAAGGCAGGTTCAGGCTTTCTTCTTTTCATCCATCCGTTTGAGCGAATCGTCAATCATGCTCCGGAAGGCCAGAAGCATCTCGCGGCGGGCCTGGCGCCGGTGCTCCGCAAATTCCGGCGGAAACAGCGCCTCGAAAGTCTTGTGCATTTCTTCCCGGGCCGCGCGGGCGTGAGCCCGGGCTTCCTCGGAAACGGTGCCTTCGAATGGTTTGTGCTGGCGTTCAGTTGGTTCGGCCATAATTCATCACCTCTTTTGCTGCTATTATTATAGCGCGGAAAATATTAGAAAATCAAAAGACCGGGGTAATTTCGTTGTTTTTCCCATTTTTTAGGACCCGGGACGATCGAATACGATTCGGCGGAATTCCGCTGGAAGCATTTCTGTGCCGGTCCTTTCACTCACTCTGCCTTTTTTAGCCTTGTTTTCAGCGGATGAGAAAAATAGTATTCATGATTGGTAATCGCCACTAGAAATGAAAATACGCAGTTTTTGAACGAATGTGCAATATTCGGATTTATTTTCAAGTTGGCCAGGACAGGTAGGACGACCGCCCTGTTTCGGAAGGTATGACTCTTTGGAACATGAGTTCATGCAAATCCAAGCTTTCCACGAAGGCATCGAGAAAACGAACAGGATTATCCTCGGTGATATAGTCATCAACGGATTCGGGGAACAAGGTGAGTTGGTCGCGATCAGTGCCTTGTATATGAGCCATTGGCATTCTCCGGTTGGAGAATCTCAATGATATAATTTATCGTATATAACACCAAATTTTTTTAAACAGTCTTGCGCAAAGGAGAATCCGATGAAAATTCCATTTTATGGTCACCAACGCCAATACGAAAGCATCAAGGGCGAGATCAACGCCAAGATGCAGGAAGTGATCATGAGCGGCCAATTTGTCACGGGCCCGATGCTCAAGAAGTTCGAGGAGGAGCTCGCCGCGTACTCCGGCGCGAAGTACGCCATCGGGGTCGGCAACGGGACCGACGCCCTCTGGCTGACCTTCATGGCTCTCGGGCTTGGCCCGGGGGACGAGCTGATCACCAATGGAAACACCTTCTTCGCCACGGCTGAAGCGATGTGGATTGCGGGATGCACCGCCGTGCTGGTGGATTGCGACGCGGACACCCGCTGCATCGATCCGGAGGCGGTCCGCAAGGCCATCACGAAGCGCACGAGGGCGATCGTGCCTGTCCATCTCTACGGCCAGTGCGCACCGATGCGCGAGATCCGCAAGATTGCGGACGAATACGGCCTGCTGGTAGTGGAGGATAACGCCCAGGGAATCGACTCGCGCGGCGATGATTTCAAGGTCGGCGAACTCTCGGATGCGGTCTGCATCAGCTTTATCATCCAGAAGAACCTGGGAACGTTCGGGGATGGCGGCGCGGTCTGGACCAATCATCAAT
>JBEKDW010000288.1:0-2801 GCA_050014155.1 Anaerolineales bacterium | reverse complement strand
ACGAGAATCCGGCGGCATCCGATCGAACGACGAGTTTTAACAGATACCGCGGCAAAGGAAAAAATCCACCGAATGCCCGAAAGCAATCGTTCCCGTTCGAAGGAGATGAAGCATGATCAAAGAAATCACCGCAAAGGATTTGGTTCCGGAAACGTATATCGCCGCGAGGATGGCGGACATTAAAACCGCGGTCGACGGGGGTCTGGCGATCAATGCCCTTTCGGGCGGGGTGGATTCCTCCGTTGTGACCATGCTCGGGCACCGGGCCCTCGGCAAGCAGCTTCGCACGGTGTTCATCCAGAACGGCCTGATGCGCGAAGGCGAGCCGGAGCAAGTCGTGGGATTGTTTAAAAAACTCGGCGTCAAAGTGGAGGTAATCGACGCCCGCAAGGAATTTTTCGCCGCACTGAAGGGGATTACAGACCCGGAGAAGAAACGCGAGGCGATCACGCAGACGTTCTACAAGAACGTCTTCGGCCGTATCGTGCAATCCAGCGGCGCCAAAGTCCTCCTGCAGGGGACGATCCTGACCGATGTGGATGAGACCGTGGCCGGGATCAAACGCCAGCACAACGTGTTCGAACAACTCGGGATCGATCCCCAGAAGGCGTTCGGTTACCGCATTCTCGAGCCGTTGATCCAGCTGCGCAAGGACGGCGTGCGCAAGGTCGGCCGGGCGCTCGGCCTCCCGCCCGACACCTTCGGGCGCATGCCCTTTCCGGGGCCGGCGCTTTCGGCGCGGGTGATCGGCGAAGCCACCCCGGAACGGATCGAAACCGTGCGCCAAGCCACCGCCGTGGTCGAGCGCCTGCTCAAGGGGAGCGGCGCGTTCCAGTACCTGGCCATCCTGCATGAAGACCGGGTCACCGGCATGCGGAAAGGCAAGCGCGATTTCGGACAGCAGATCGAGGTGCGCTGCTGGGAAAGCCTCGACGCGCGCACCGCCACGCCGACCCAACTTCCCTGGGATACGCTGGAGAAACTGTCGCGGGAGCTTCTCAAGGAAGTTCCCGGGATCGTCAGCGTCACCTACAACATCGCTCCGAAGCCGCCGTCAACGATCGAGGCGGTATAAAGGGGACCATAGACGATGGACGACGGACCATGGTTGATGGTTGTCCTGCATTGGTTGTAGTCTATAATCTATTGTCTGTAGACTATGGTCGACGGTCAATGATCAAGAATCATTATTATGCATAGAATCGAAAGAATAAGAATATGCAAATGATGAAGATCCGATGGTTCTTCGCGGCGTTCTTCGCCGCTTCCCTCGCGGCCTGTTCGAAAGCCGGGTCCTCCGCTGTTCCGGCCTCGGCACCAACTGCAACCCTCACCGCGATTCCTTCCCCCACTTCGGCCCCATTCGTCTTGCTCATGGCGCCCGATTCGCCAAAACCCGAATCCCAGCAACTGGCGGTTAAGGCCGTGGAATCGTTTTGTACACAGAAAGGATTGGCGCTGAAGCGGATTACTCCCGGGAATACAGTGCCTGGAGATTATCTGCAGGACGCTCCGAGTCTCGTCGCCGCCATCGGAACCGGTTTGGGTCAGGCGGTGTACGCCGCGGCGCAGGCCCACCCGGAGATTCGATTCGTCGCCGTGGAGGAAAGCGGCGTGCAGCCGCTCCCCAATCTGCTCTTGATCGGCGGCGAGAACGTCCGCCTCGATCAGGTGGCGTTTCTGGCGGGAGTGCTGGCCACGGTTGAAAATCGAAACGAGTACGTCGGTTGGATCGGCCAGAGCGGCACAGTAAGCGGGACGATCTATCGGAACAGCTTCGTGCACGGCGTCCGGTATACGTGTCCCCGCTGCCGGTTGTTCGACTTCGAATTGGATCCGTCGGCGGACGCACAGGCTGGGATCTCAGCCGCCGGAGAGTTGCAGAGCGATTACGTGGATACCGCATCCGCCGTTCCGGGCGCGGCGGGCGACGCGGCACTGACCGACCTGGCCAAACGCGGGATCCGTGTGGCGGGAACCCAACCGGGTTTTTATTTATCCTTGTTCGGCGGCGGATCCGGCGATGGGTCGAAATATGTGCTGGGGGGGCCAGCTTTCCGGCCGGATCTTCTGTTGGCGGATTTGCTGCCGCGATACCTCGGCGGTGAAAAGTTCACCGATGCCGTGGCTTACAGCCTGGAAAATCACAGTCTGGAGTACGCCTCCTTCCCCAACGATTGGATATCCTCCGGCCGGCAGGTTTACCTGCAACAGATCATCAGCGAATTGGCTTCCGGCCGGCTGGATATCGGCGTGGATCCGAAAACCGGCGTGGAAACCTAATGCACCTTGCGGCGAAACGTATGCCGATCCCCCGAAAAATTATTTTCGACCTGGATGATACGATACTGGATTATTCCGCGCCCGCCGAAAGGGTTTGGACGGAACTCTATCACGTCTATGCCCGCAAGGCAGGGGTTCCGGTCGAACGGTTGCAACGGGCTGTGGACGAAAGCCGGCGGTGGTATTGGTCTGATATGGATCGATTTCGCGAAGGCAGACTCAATCTGCGTCAGGCGCGACGCATTTTCGTCCGGGCCGGGTTTGAAAAACTCGGTTTGAACAACGCAGCCCTGGCCGACGAAATGGCGGATTCCTTTTCGCGGGAACGCGAGATTGCGGTGCAGCCCTTCGACGGAGCCATCGCGGCGTTGGAATTCCTCAAAGCCGACGGCGCGACCATGGTGCTGCTCACCAACGGCGAAGCATCCATACAAAGGGCGAAAATCGTTCGCTTTGATTTGGACCGGTTTTTCCGCGCTGTGCTGATCGAAAGCGAACTCGGGGTGGGCAAGCCGGAT
>JBEKDW010000287.1:0-2803 GCA_050014155.1 Anaerolineales bacterium | reverse complement strand
CAGGGATCTTTTTTTCCCCGCGCCCTTCCCTTCATCGTCTGCATCGCGTTGCTGATCCTCGTGCTGGGCGCGAGCGTCGCCATCGGCGCGGTCCCCATCCCGATCGGCCAGCTGGTCCAACTCCTGCTGCGGCGGCCGGAGGCGGCCAACCTTCCGGCATCACTCTCCTCCATCCTCTGGGACTTGCGGATTCCGCGCGCAATCTTCATCGCCCTTTTGGGGATGTCGCTCGCCTCGAGCGGATGCGCCTTCCAGGGAATTTTCCGCAATCCGCTTGCGGATCCATATCTCCTGGGGATCGGATCCGGCGCCAGCCTGGGGGTTGCACTGGCGATTTCGATTCCGGCCTTCTCCCTGGGGATCGGATCCGGCAAGCCGGGCGCATTACCCGCAATCCCGCTGTTTGCTTTTGCGGGCGCGCTCCTCACCGTGATCCTCGTTTACCGCTGGGTGCGGCCCGGGCGCGGATCGGCCCCCTCGACCCGGTTAATCCTGGCAGGCGTCGCCGCCGGAGCATTCGCCCAATCCCTCGCCGCATTCTTGTTCTACCGCACGCGCGAGCAAACCCAGCGCGCACTCAGCTGGCTGATGGGGGGAATGCTACTAGGCGGCTGGGATCCTGTGCGGATCACCCTGCCCTACATTCTGGTGGGGATCGCCTTGCTGATTGTAATGGGCCGTGTACTTAATCTTCTGCAATTCGGTGACGAGCAGGCGGAGCAAGCCGGATTGAATGTGGCGCGCGCGCGATGGGTTCTGATTACCGCCGCATCGCTGACCACGGCCGCCGGCGTGGCGTTCGGCGGCGTGATCGGTTTCATTGGCCTGGCCGTGCCGCATCTGGCGCGATTGCTGTGGGGTACCGATTACCGGCGATTGCTTCCCCTGTCGACGCTCCTTGGCGCGTCGGTGCTGCTGGCGGCCGATCTTCTGGCCCGCACGATCCTGGCCCCCCAGGAATTGCCGGTGGGGATCGTTACCGCGCTGCTCGGTGCACCGTTTTTCTTTTACCTTCTGGGTCGACGGGAGAGTGTAATGTGAAGATATTCGACACTCCGGTCTCTTTGATCGTGGAAGATCTTTCCATCCGATATCCATCCTCAACGGAAAACGCGCTCGACCGCGTCTCCCTGCGCGTCTCCGGCGGGGAGGTCGTTGCGCTGGCCGGACCCAACGGATGCGGGAAAACCACCTTGCTGCGCGCCGCTTGCGGAATCCTCGAACCTCTCACCGGCCGGGTTTGGATTCCGGGCACGACCGGTCCCGTACACCGGCTTCCGCCGGATCGAAGAGCGCGCTGGATCGGAGTGGTACCGCAGATGGAAAAATTGCCGCCCGGATATACGGCGGCCGAGGCTGTCATGCTGGGCAGGATTTCCTTTCACGGATGGTTCGGCCCGGAAAGCGACGCCGATCGCGAAGCCGTGCAGTCCGCATTATCGGCGGTCGGCCTGGATGGGCTGGACGACCGGTTCGTCGAGACGCTCTCGGGCGGCGGGCAGCAACGGGTGATGATCGCCCGCGCGCTGGCCCAGGAAGCGCCTATTCTGTTGATGGATGAACCGACGGCGCATCTCGACGTGCGCCATCAGATGGAAACGCTCGGCCTCTTGCGTGATCTGGCCCGCCAGTTCCGCCGGGCGGTGCTGATCGTCCTGCACGATCTGAATCTCGTTTCCCGGTTTGCCGATCGAGTCGCGTTGCTGGAGCGCGGGCGTCTGATCCATTGCGGCCCGCCTGCGGAAGTTTTTACCTCGGAAACGCTCTCCTCCCTATATGCCTTCCCCTTGCATGTCATCCCGCACCCGGAACGCGGGTTTCCGCTGGTCCTTCCCGACGGCGACGAACCATCGTCAGATGCGTACGGCGTTTCGGCATCTGCGGTGGAAACCACACCGGGTGGGGAAAAATTGCATCGCACCCGGAAAAGGGGATAAGATGAAATCCGGGAAGATTACATCCTGAGCCCCGACAGTTCGAGGAATCAAGCCGTCTTGCACGGATCATTCCGGCCTCAGGATATTGTAGTTGGATTTTTTCAACAGATTCAGATTTTTTTTGGATCGCGGAGTTCGGGAGACTTTCCATGCCACGTATAACAAAGGTCACCACACAGCGCGGAGACGACGGTTTCACCGATTTGGCCGGCGGCGCACGCGTCCGCAAGGATTCCAAACGCATTCATGCGATCGGCGCGCTGGACGAGTTGAACTCCGCGCTGGGTGTGGCACGGGCCCAGAAGCCGCAACCCGCAACCGACCGCCGGCTGCGTGAGATTCAAAACGATCTGTTATGCATCGGCGCGATGCTTTCCCGGAAATCCCGCAAGGCGCGAACCACTGAAGCATCAGGCTTCGACGTCCATTCCCCCGACGTTCTGGAGCAGGAAAGCGCCGAGTTGCAGCGCCGGCTCGGACCGCTGGAAAATTTTCTCCTCCCCGGCGGAACACCGAGCGCTTCCAGTCTCCAATTCGCGCGGGCCGTCTGCCGGCGCGCGGAACGGGAAGTGGTCGCCCTGTCCCGGTCCGAAACAATCGATCCTCTGCCCCGGCTTTACCTCAACCGGCTTTCCGATCTGCTGTTTCAATACGCGCGACTGGAAAATAGAGCGGCGGGATTTCCCGAACAACTTTGGAACAGCCGATAAAAAATCCGCCCCATCAGGCCGGGTTATTCCCCTCACTACGTTCTTCGCGATCATCCCCCTTCGTCAGTTGCCAGGCCGGGAACAGCGGCGTCTCGCGCAATTAAAACGGCTGAAGCGCCAAAATGGGAATCCGAAGCTTTCCGGGCGGATCATTCC
>JBEKDW010000286.1:0-2810 GCA_050014155.1 Anaerolineales bacterium | reverse complement strand
TAAAAAGTAACGGAGGCGCCCAAAGGTTCCCTCAGGGTGAATGGAAACCACCCATAGAGTGTAAAGGCATAAGGGAGCTTGACTGCAAGACCAACGCGTCGAGCAGAGACGAAAGTCGGGCTTAATGATCCCACGGATCTGAGTGGAAGGGCCGTGGCTACCGGATAAAAGCTACCCCGGGGATAACAGGCTGGTGAAGTCCAAGAGTCCATATCGACGACTTCGCTCGGCACCTCGATGTCGGCTCATCGCATCCTGGGGCTGTATAAGGTCCCAAGGGTCGGGCTGTTCGCCCGTTAAAGCGGTACGCGAGCTGGGTTCAGACCGTCGTGAGACAGGTCGGTCTCTATCCACTGTGGGCGTAAGGGATTTGCGAGGATCTGCTCCTAGTACGAGAGGACCGGAGTGGACAGACCTCTGGTGTGCCAGTTGTCGTGCCAACGGCATTGCTGGGTAGCTACGTCTGGCAGAGATAACCGCTGAATGCATCTAAGTGGGAAACTTGCCCCAAGATCAGATCCCTCACCGGTTTATCCGGGTAAGACCGCAGGTAGACCACCTGCTTGATAGGCGCCACGTGTAAAATCTGTAAAGATTGAGCGAAGGCGTACTAATGGTCGAGGGCTTGACCGTGGTGCGGAGAACTTGGAATTTTTCCTCTATCCTATTCGGTAACACTGGTCTCTTGGTGATTTAAGCGGCGGGGGTACACCCGGTCCCATCCCGAACCCGGAAGTTAAGCCTGCCAGCGCCGATGCTACTTGGCCGGTAACGGCCCGGGAAAGTAGGTCATTGCCAAGAGGCTTGTCATCATAGGCCCGGTCGAAAGACCGGGCTTTTTCTTTAATGTCCTCGCGGAGTGAAGTCATTCCTTCGATCGGCGGTAGAGGGGAGGAATTCGCTGCGGATCTTTTTTGAAACCCTTAGGGTCTTTACGACCCTAAGGGTTTTCGCGGCGGAGCGGGATTGTCCGACATGCGGCGCTCGTGGTATTCTCCCTCCATGCGCCTTTCCTCACGCCTGAGCGACGACCTCGAACCCAATGATTTTTTCCGCGCAATGGAGAAACACCGCGCCCAAGCTCTGCCCCTGCTCGACCTGACGATTTCCAACCCCACCCAGGCCGGGTTGGAGTATCCGCAGGAGGATATCCAAACGGCCCTGGCGGAGGCCGCCGGCCATAGCTATCAACCCGATCCGAAGGGTTTGCCCGCCGCCCGCAACGCTGTTGCGGAATATTATCAGGACCATGGGTATGGACCGACCCCAGAATCGATCGTCCTGACCTCCGGGACCAGCGAAGGCTATGCATTTCTGTTTAAACTGCTATGCGACCCAGGGCAGGCGATTCTCTTCCCCAAGCCCAGCTACCCGCTGGTGGAATTGATCGCCGAATTGGAAGGCGTGGTGGCGCGCCCGTATCCGCTTGCCGTGAAAGACCGGCGATGGCACGTCGCTGACTTGTTCGAAAATCTGACTACGGATGCGCGCGCGGTGGTCGCCGTCTCGCCCAACAATCCGACCGGGAGCATGCTCACCGGGAAGGAACTCCGCGAGCTGAGCGGTTTTTGCGCTTCGCGTCAGCTCGCGCTGATTGTCGACGAGGTGTTCCTGGATTATCCGTCCCCGGAACGGGAAGGGGATGTCGTGTCAGCCGTCGGCAATCCGGACGCGCTCACCTTTACCCTCGGCGGCCTCTCCAAATCCTGCGGCCTCCCGCAAATGAAGTTGAGTTGGATCACGGTGAGCGGACCGCAGCCGGAAGCCCGGCAGGCGCTATCGAGATTGGAATTCATCGCCGACGCGTTTCTCTCGGTGGGCACGCCGGTGCAGCAGGCTGCTCCCGTCTTGCTGGCGCTGGGGAAGCAGGTGCGCGAGCAGATCCACCGGCGTATCAACGCGAATGACGCACTCCTCCGGGAAATTCTCAGGGAATATCCGGAAGCGCCGATCGCACCCCGCGAGGGCGGATGGTATGCCGTAATCGGCTTGCCCGCGGAAAACGATGACGAGGATTTAGCGATCAATTTATTGGAAAGCCGCAGCGTGTTAGTTCAACCGGGATTTCTTTATGATTATGACGATCCGGTTATCGTGGTCAGCCTGATCACTCCGGAAGCGGAATTCCGCGAAGGCGCGCAGAGGATAAGGGATTATCTGCGGACATCCCGAAAATAAACGCACCACATGATTCCACTTCCGACGACGGGAAATATTTTTCCCGTATCGATATCGCGCGACTTCAACGGAGTTGTTCCAGGTTCTGCGCCAACAGGTCGAATCCCCCCTGCCAGAAATCTTCCTTGTCGATGCAAATCCCCGCCCGCGAAAGAATGCGCGACGGACTGGCCGATCCGCCCGCGGAGAGGATCCGCTGGAAGCGCGGGATGAAGGTTGAGCCCTCCGTTTTGTATTGATGGAACAACGCCAGGACGAGCAGCTGGCCGAACGCGTAGGCGTACACGTAAAAGGGAACTTCATAGAAGTGCGGGATGGCCACCCATTCCCAGCGGAATTCCTCGCTGACCTCGACCGCACCACCGAATTGCTTTTCCAGGTTGGCGTAATATCGATTGCTCAGATCCTCAACAGAGGCGCCTTTACCGATCAGATCGTGCGCTTCCACTTCGAACAGCGCAAAGAACGCCTGCCGGATGATCGTGGCGTAGGCATCGTCCATCTGGCGGAAGAGCAGATCGCGGCGCACCGCACTGTCGCTTTCTTCTTTTAAGAGGCTGTCCACCAGCAGCATTTCCGAAAAGGTGGACGCGGTCTCGGCCAGCGGCAAGCTGGGTTCGTACGCCAGCAGG
>JBEKDW010000285.1:0-2815 GCA_050014155.1 Anaerolineales bacterium | reverse complement strand
GGCGGTCGGGTGGACGGGAATAGTTATTGCCGTCAATTTACAGAATGAAGTTTCCAACATTTCCCCGGATCAGGCGAGAAATATTTTCCTGGGTCTGACGGATCGTTGGGAAAGTGTGGGCGGAGCTCCCGGCGACATCCATCGCCTGGCGTACGAGCCGGATCAGGATATCGGGAATCTGTTTCAAGACGTTGTACTCCATCAGGAAGAAACAGCCGACAACTCGTTGGTTGTACCGGCACCGTACGCCATGATCGGGGAACTCCAGAAAGATAAATATTCCATCGGGTACTTTCCCGGGTTCGAACTTTCCCGCGCGGTCCGTCCGGTGACCATTGATCATGTGACCGCGGATTATCCTAATCTGATCTCCTCCAAATATCCATTCCGGGTTCCCGTCTTACTGATATCCAGAAACCCCGTTCCACCGGAGGTTTCGCGGTTTGCGGGCTGGACGCAATCTGCGGAAGGTCAGGTAGTGTTTCTCACACTGCAATCCTGGGAGTAAATCACGATGGACAACCCAACACATAAAGAGAGAATTCGGGAAGTGCTGGCCGGGAACCACCCGGATCGCGTTCCGGTGGGGCTTTGGCGGCATTTCCCCGTAGACGATCAGGATCCGGAGATGCTGGCGGAATCCACATTGGACTTTCAAAAGAGATACGATCTGGATTTGATCAAGGTTACACCGGCATCCTCCTATTGTTTGAAGGACTGGGGGGCGGAGGACCGATGGGAAGGAAACACTGAAGGAACAAGGAAATACGTTCAATATGTCGTACAGAAGCCGCAGGATTGGGAGCGCTTGAAGGTTTTGGATCCCCGCGGCGGTTTTTTGGGGTCGCAGATGCAGTGTCTGAAGATCGTGGTTGGGAAAGCGGGAGCCATCACGCCCGTGGTGCAGACGATTTTCAACCCGCTGGCGCAGGCCAAAAACCTCTGCGGAGACAGCACCCTCAGGCGCCATCTGCAAAAACATCCGGATGCCGTGCGCGCGGGATTGGATATCATCCTTCAATCCACACTGCGTTTCATCGAGGTTTGTCTGGAGATTGGCGTGGACGGGATTTTCTTGGCAGTGCAGCACGCCACGCCGGCTTTCTTCCGCGAGGAGGAATACCGAAAGTGGGGCATGCCGGACGACCTGAAGATCCTTGCCGCAGCCGGGAACTCTTGGCTGAACATATTGCATCTTCATGGGGAGGAAATCCATTTTCAATTGCTGAGTGGATACCCCGCGCAGGTGATCAATTGGCACGACCGGGAGGCCGGTCCTTCGTTGAAAGAAGGGCATGCCATCTCCGGGAAAACGGTGTGCGGCGGATGGAGACAGTGGGAGACGATCGCCTTGGGCGATGGGAACAAAGTGGAGGCGGAGGCGATGGATGCGATCATGCAGATGCAGGGAAAAAACCTAATCCTCGGGACGGGATGCGTCACGCCGATCATTGCCCCCGACAGTTGTTTGCGTGCGGCGGTACGCCCACGAAGGGGATGATTTTCCTAGATGAGAAATCATCCGTGACAGAAAAGAGGCATTCATGACGGCTGAAATAATCGACGGAAAAGCCATTGCGGAAAAAATCCGAGGCGAAGTTGCCGCGCAGGTCAGCCGGCGCATGCAGGAAGGCGAACCGCCTCCCGGATTGGCAACCGTTCTGGTCGGCGACAATCCGGCGTCACTATCTTACGTGCGCGGTAAACAAAAAGCTTGCCGGGAGGTCGGGATCGACTCGCAGGGGTTTCACCTGGCTGAAGATACCCGCCAGGAAGTCCTCGAGAAACTGCTTTTCGATTTGAATGCCGACCCGAAGGTCAACGGAATTCTGGTTCAACTGCCGCTGCCATCGGGATTGGACGAGGAAAAGGCGTTGACTGCGATTTCGATCGAAAAGGATATCGACGGATTCCATCCGGTGAATGTGGGCCGGCTGGCCATGAAGCGCCGCGATCCGATGTTCGTGCCTTGCACTCCATCGGGTGTTATGGTGCTTCTGCAAAAGGCCGGAGTAAAATTTTCCGGTGCGCGGGCTGTGGTGATTGGGCGTTCTAACCTCGTCGGCATGCCGACCGCGCTCTTGCTTGTCCGGGAGAACGCGACCGTTACGATTTGCCACTCACGAACTGAGAACCTTCCGGAAATCGTGCGCCAAGCGGATCTGCTGGTCGCCGCCATCGGCAGACCGAAGTTCGTTCGGGGCGATTGGATCAAGCCGGGTGCGATCGTGATCGACGTGGGTATAAATCGCGTGGAGGACTCCGGCGCCAAAAACGGTTACCGGCTGGTAGGGGATGTGGATTTCGAAGAGGCACGGCAGGTGGCCGGAGCGATCACACCGGTTCCCGGAGGCGTCGGCCCAATGACGATCGCCATGCTTTTGAAAAATACGTTGAAAGCCGCGGAGATGGCTTCGATAAAGAAATAATAGGGCAGACCGCGGAAGAAAATTCTATTCGTTTTTACCCAAAAGCAAATCCCCAACTTGGCGGCTTGCATGGCGGGCGGTGTGGCGGGCGCGTGCCAGCAGGCGCTGCGCCCAGACGTAGCGTGTCGGCTTGCGAGCCCCCGTGACGACCCATTTGACCACGGCAGAACCCCACGTCAATCCGGCACCGAAAGCAACCATCACGATGTGATCGCCAGTGTGAATGAGATGAGTGTCGATGGCTTCGCAGAGGGCGATGGGAATCGATGCGGCGGAAGTATTCCCATACCGGTCAATATTAATAAAAAACCGATCCAAAGGCAGTTCAAGATTCTTGGCGGCGGACTCGATGATCCGCCGATTGGCCTGATGGGGGATGACCAGCT
>JBEKDW010000284.1:0-2828 GCA_050014155.1 Anaerolineales bacterium | reverse complement strand
GATTTCCACGCCGCCGAAATTGTGCCACAGCCCGAGCGAAACGGCCGGGAGTTTCAGGCCGCTGTGCCCGCAGCGGTTGTATCGCATCGTATCGTAGCGGGATTCAGTTGGCAGGTACATGCTTTTCTCTCCTTTCGGATTGACCCGGTTCAAGAGGGAACCCCACTCTAAAAAACCGCAGGTCGAAATGCTTTACAACCATATCACGAATCGCATTTTGACCTGCCAATATCTTTCTTACTATTATCCTTTTTTTCTTTGGGAACATCTGCCGATGAAGCGGCGGCGGGTTACTCGCCGAATACCGCGCAGCGCATGCTCACCGATGCGGCGAAAAACCCCTCGTTGAACTGGCGCGGCGTTTCCTTTCCGCTCGCGCCCAGGACGTAGAGCAGCGGCAGGTAATGATCGAAGGTCGGATGCGCGAGGTGCGCCGAGCGCCGCTCGTGGTAGCGGATCAGCGCGTCGTCGTCCCGCGCGGCGAGCGCATCCTCAACATAATGGTCGAAATCCAGGGCCCAGGCGAAGGGCGCGGCGTGGAAATCGATCGCCATCAGGTTGTGCACCAGGTTGCCGCTGCCCAGGATCAGAATGCCCTCTTCGCGCAGCGGTTGGAGTTCCCGGCCGATCTGGTATTGCTTGGCCGGCGGCAGATAATAATCCAGGCTCAGCTGCGCCACGGGGATATCGGCCTGTGGATACATGTTTACCAGCACCGACCAAGTCCCGTGATCCAGCCCCCATTCCGCGTCCGGCTGCACCCGGACGGTCTTGACAGTTTTGCGGACCCGTGCGGCGAGGTCCGGCGATCCCTTGCAGGGGTATTCGATTTCATTGAGCGTCTGGGGAAAGCCGTAGAAATCGTGAATGGTGCGCGGCTTATCCATCGCGGTGACGGCCGTGCCCTCGGTGAGCCAGTGGGCGGAGATGGAAAGAATCGCCTTCGGGCGCGCGAGCGAGTGCGCCAGCGCCTTCCAGCCGCGCGTGAAGGCGTTCTCTTCCAACGCGTTTTCCGGCGAACCGTGGCCGATGAAGACCACCGGCATTCGGGTGCCGTTTTGTGCGGGAGAGGCGGCAGTCATGAGGATCTCCTTTCCTGCCCGCCCGGGCCGCTATTAAAGGAAGAAGCGTCCGGACGGACCATGCAACGCCAAGGATAATACAATCGGCTCCCGGCCGGGCCGCATTTACTTCCAGGTGAATTCCAGGACGCCGGTGGTCGGAAGTGTGACGTCCGCCGACGGCGGATCCACAGTCCCCTTGTATCCGTTCTTGTATTCCTTGCAGCTTGCATCGGTCCACACGTTGCTGGGGCAAGCGATTCCGGATTCCTTGACCTTCCAGGTTCCATAAGAGCTTAGCGGCAGGAATGCGAAGAACTCGCCTTTGGAATCGGTCAGGACCGGGTTGTTTCCTATGACGGTTTGAACCCCTTGGAAGACGTCGAAGCTGACCCCCTGGATTGGTGTGCCGCTCGCGTCGAGCAAGCGGCCTGGGATCAGTTGGACGTTCTGCGGCTGGACGATCGGCGCCTCCTGCATCTCCACCGTTGCGCGCAGCAGCCTCCAGAACACCCAGCCTTCGACCGTATCCTGGGTCCGCACCCGGATCCATTCCCCGCCGGGCGCCTTGCCCAGCACGGTGACCGGGCCCCCTTCCGGAAGCGACCGCAGGGTCGGGAACAAATATCCGGGACCCGCGCGCAGGCGGACGCCGGCGGCGGTGGTGACGGCGTCGAAGGCCGCGAAGGGTGTGGGGGAGGGCGTGACCGTGGGGGTGGGGGTCGATGCGATGGTAGCGGTCGGGATCGGCGTAGGCGGCATGGGCGTGGGGAGAAGAGTATCCGTCGGCGGGATGGGCGTCCGCGTCGCGATCGGCGTGGCGGCCGGCGCGGTTTGGCAGGCGGTTAAACATACCATTAGCGCGACGACCGGAAGGGATAATATTCTTCTCACGATTTTCTCCTTTGATGAATATGACGGAACCTTTTCATTACCGGTTATATCCAGGGTTATTCGACGGCAATATACCAGTTTTTTTGATAATTGAAACGCAGCAATCCCATGGGGACGGTTTGCAATGATTTTATCAAGGCGATGGGTGGGGGCACGGTGACCAATATACATACGTTCGTCACGGGCGGATGCGTAGGGGCGGGGTCACCCCGCCCCCGATGGGCCAGGGCGGGGTGACCCCGCCCTGCGGTTCCATGCGGAATTGCGTTTTACCCCATTCAATTTTGATGGTGATATTCATCATCCGTTTCCCATGCCACCGGATTGTTTCGAATATATGCACGGATCCGGGATAATTCCCCGTCGTTGCGAATGACGTGTTCCCAATAATTGCGTTGCCATAACGGGGCACCGGGTGTACCACGCAATTGGTTTATCCGTGTGGTGACGGCGGATTTGTATGCGCGGATAATGGTTGGAATCGATCCGGCGATGGGTTTGGAAAATTGTTCGATCGTAGGGGCACGGCGGCGCCGTGCCCCTACGGAACCCCCATCGCATTCCGTGATTATAACGATGGCGTGGAAATGATTCGGCATGACGACGAATTCGTCCAATTCGATTTCGTGGCGGATGGCCGTCGTCCGCAACCATTCCGCGCGCGCGATTTCCCCGCACGCGTTCAATTGAACAACCCCGTCGGCAATTTCACCGAATATCGGCAATCGCCGGTGCGCGACAATGGTGACGAAAAAAGGAGGAACGCTGTTGATATACGCAGGGGGCATCAAGGGCGGTAGATTCCCCGAGTCCCTGCTCGAGGCATTTGACGTCGCCTTTTCGGCGGCCGCCAGTTCGAGAGCCCGGGCCATG
>JBEKDW010000283.1:0-2839 GCA_050014155.1 Anaerolineales bacterium | reverse complement strand
TCATCGCCGGGCGCTTGGAAAAGTTTTACCAGGAGACCTGCCTGCTCCAGCAGCCCTATATCCGCGACGAAACGATCAAGGTGGGCGATTTGGTCAAGCAGACCATCGCCGCCACTAAGGAGAACGTGACCATCCGGCGATTTGTCCGCTGGGAACTGGGTGCGGATGGAAAATGACGGACGACGGGCCAACGATACCGGTTGGCCCGTTTTTTTTCTCCGCTTCCGGGCGCTGGATGGGCTATAATCCTTGGAGGAAAGTCGCAGCTATTCCGGGTTATTCCTTTGCATCCGGGAAATTATTCGTGCTGAAATCCAAACAGGGGGTGGGGCAGACCGCGGATCTTTCCGCTTGGTTTACCGGTTTCGAAAGGAGCAGAGGAGATGGCAATTCTGATCTGTGAAAAATGCGGCGGCCGGATGGTCCCGACGATCGAAAGTGCGGGTTCGTCCGGTTCGAAGGAATCCCAGGTAAAACTGGTTTGCGAAAATTGTAAATCGACCCGCATGGAAACCCGCGCGGAGGTGGAGAAGGTTCTCGGTAAAAAGATTTTGGAATCGAATTTGGCCGAATCCTCGACCGTTCCGCAGGCGCGGCCGGCCGACCCGTCGATCAAGTACCGGCGGATCCTTCTAAAATTGGGCGGCGAATCCCTGGCGGGATCGGATGGGAGCGGCATCGACCCTTCCAGCGCCGACACACTTGCCCGCCGGATCCAGGCGGTCCAATCATTGGGGGTCCAGGTTGCGGTAGTGATCGGAGCCGGGAATCTCTGGCGCGGCCGGGAAGGCCTAGAGCATGGCATGGAACGCGCCACGGCGGATTATATGGGCATGATCGCCACCGTGATCAATTCGCTGGCCCTGATGGACGCGCTGGAGCGCCAGCACGTCGTCACCCGGGTGCAATCGGCGATCGAAATGCGCGCGGTAGCCGAACCCTATATCCGGCGCCGCGCCATCCGGCATCTGGAAAAGGGGCGCGTGGTGATCTTCGGCGGCGGAACCGGCAATCCATTTTTTTCCACCGATACCGCGGCCGCCTTGCGGGCGATGGAAATCGGCGCGGACGTCCTGATCAAAGCCACGAAAGTGGACGGGGTGTACGACACCGATCCGAAGAAGAATCCGAAAGCAATGAAATTCGACTCCCTGACCTACATCGACGTCCTCAACCGCCGGTTGGGCGTGATGGACAGCACCGCCATCTCCCTGTGCATGGACAACGATCTACCGATCCTTGTGCTGGATCTGTGGCGGGAGGATATGCTGGAACGGGCAATGCGCGGTGAATCCGCGGGCACGATCATCCATACCTAGAACGAGCACTGAGGCCGTTTCCACGCTGCGCCCTGGCTCCCCCCGGGCGCTTGCGGTATCCTTGACGGGAGTTTTCCCGAGCCGTTGATTTCAACCAGGAGTGAAGCCGATGGTAAAAGAAGCCTTACAGGATGTGGAAACCCGGATGAAGAGCGCGTTGAAATCCCTCGAGGACAGTTTGGCCACCTTGCGCACGAGCCGCGCCAGCCCGGCGCTTGTGGAAAAATTAATGGTCGACTATTACGACGTCCCCACGCCGCTGATGCAGTTGGCCACAATCTCCGCACCGGAACCGCGTTTGCTCGCCATCAAACCGTTCGACCCTTCCTCCATTAAAACAATCGAAAAGGGAATTCTTGCGTCCGATCTGGGGCTGACGCCGAATAATGATGGCAAAATCATCCGGCTGGCCATCCCACCGCTGACCGAAGACCGGCGCAAGGATCTGGTCAAGGTGGTGCATCACCGGGCGGAGGAAACCCGCATTGCCATCCGCAACATCCGCCGCGACGTGCACAACGATCTGCGGGATTTCGAAAAAGAAAAGGTCATCTCGGAAGACGATCTCAAACACGGCGAGGAAGAATTGCAAAAATCCACCGACCACTTTATCGCGAAGGTGGACGAGGCGGTGAAACACAAAGAAACGGAGATCATGGAGGTTTGAATTCCCCCCGGCGGAGGGCAACTCCCCGAAGCCGGTCCGTGAGCGCATGCAGTGAGCCGTCAAAAAACCGTATCCTCGAAATCGCTTCCGGCGGGTTTACCGAAAAATCTTCCCGCCCATATCGCTATCATCATGGACGGCAACGGCCGCTGGGCCAACTCCCGCGGCTTGCCGCGCGTGGCGGGACACCGCGCCGGAACGGATAACCTTCGCCGGGTGATCGAAGGCTGCGTGGAATTCGGGGTGAAAGTCCTCACCATTTACGCTTTCTCCACCGAGAATTGGGAGCGTCCGCAGGAGGAGGTCAAAGGGTTGATGACCATCCTCGAGGACGTGATCGACCGTGAGCTGGCGGAATTGCACCGCAATGGTGTGCAGCTTCGGCATATCGGACGCCTGGAGGGGCTGAGCCCGTTCCTGCAAAAGAAAGTCCAGCAGGCGATGGAATTGACTCGCGACAATCAGCGGCTGATCCTAAACGTGGCTTTTAATTACGGTGGACGCGACGAACTGGTGTGCGCGGTGCGCAGCATCCTCCGCGATGGCGTCACGGCCGACGCGGTGGATGAAACCTTGATCAGCAAATATCTTTACACTGCGGGCTTGCCGGATCCGGATCTCGTGATCCGCACATCGGGCGAGCAGCGCACAAGCAACTTTCTGATTTGGCAATCGGCATACGCCGAGTGGTATTTTCCTCCGGTATATTGGCCGGATTTTAATAAGGAGGAGTTGCGCAAGGCCCTGTGGGAATTCAGCCGCCGGGACCGCCGGTTTGGGGGAGTGGAGCCCAAACCCGCCAAGTGCTGACCATGCTTCGCGACCGGATAGTCGTCATTCTCATTCTGATCCC
>JBEKDW010000282.1:0-2840 GCA_050014155.1 Anaerolineales bacterium | reverse complement strand
CTCGCGCGGTATTCGCCCTTTGGGCAGGCGGAAACGAAACGGCTTTCCGAAGCGGATGCGCGCGCCGGGCAGCGACCAGCGTTTGGGATCCAAGGAAGGGAACCCCTCGCTGCCTTCGATGACCGCGGGGATGATCGGCGCCTTGGTTCGCGCGGCGATGTACGCCAACCCCTCTTTGCCCTCGATTAGCGCCGGACTACGGTGGCCTTCCGGCGCGATCATGAGCAACTCGCCGGAATTCAAAACGGCCAGCGCCTGTTCCAACGCACGGCGGTCAAACTCACCGCGCCGGATGGGAATGGCACCCCACAGTGCGGGGAATATCCCCCAGAATGGGATGGCGCCGGCTTCGGTTTTCACCAGCGGCACCGCGTTGCGCTTGAGCGTGGAGAGGATCGCGATTCCATCGATGAAGGCGATGTGGTTGAATATGATGATCCCGGGACCCTTTTCGGGCACCATCTCCACGCCCTCGACGGAATCGATCTTGGCCAGGTAGCGGAAACCGACGTGGCTCATGAGGAAGCGAAGAACATTGCGGATGGGTTCCCATTGTCGATGGAGATAATCTCTTTTGGATGCCATGGGCTTCCTTCTATCTTATCCACGGATTGCGCGGATTGTCCGGATTGCGCTGAAATACCTTGAAGGATCATCGATCCAGGTAATAACGCAATACGGATATATTATGCCGCATTTTTGGATTTCGGTGAAAGGGTTAATGGGTTATTAAGCGTAAAGGATTTGTATCGCTGATTACGGCTGTTTCGAGATCAAAATCGGAATACCTTTGGTAATATTCATTACCTTATTCCAGCAAAAGAAGGTCCCTTCTCCCCGAAATCCAACTCAATTATTTTCAAGCAACGATTCGATTATTTTTAGAATTTCTTTCGGCGTCATCGCCGTGGTATCGATAATACTGGCATTACCGGCCGGACGCAGCGGCGAGAGGTCACGTCCAGAATCCACCTCGTCCCGACGGGCAAGCCCCATCTGCACGTCTTGCAGCGTTTGTTTCCCTCCGCGCGATTGCAGCTCGGCGTACCGCCGCCGGGAACGCTCCGCAAGCGAAGCATCCAGATATATTTTGAGATCCGCCTCCGGCAGGACTACCGTGCCGACGTCGCGCCCCACCATTACGATCTTCCCGCGCAGGCCGATCTTCCTCTGCTGGGCCACCATCGCCGCGCGCACCCGGCGGTAGGCCGACACCTGCGAGACCGCGGCGTCCACTGCCGGTTCGCGTATCGCCCAGGACACATCCGCCCCATCCAATAAAACCGTGCTCGTTCGGCCGTCGTCGACGGACGGAGGACGCACGTCGATCGAGATTCTCTCCGCCAGCGCTGAAACCGCCGGCTCATCGGCGGGGTCCACCCCGCGCCGCAGGGCCGCGAGTGCCACCGTCCGGTACATCACGCCGGTGTCGAAAAAAAGATATGCCAGATGCGCGGCCAGCATGCGGCCGATGGTCGTCTTCCCGGAAGCCGCCGGCCCGTCCAGCGCGATGATCCCAGCAGCACCCGGTTTCACGTACCGCTTCCCGTATCGGGAGTCAGAACGTCCAGCCGCGTCCAGAGGATCATCTGCCCATTCTGCACCGGGCCCCGGCGATACAACCACCAACCGACGAGGTCCGGCGGCAGCCCG
The DNA here is from genome assembly GCA_050014155.1 of Anaerolineales bacterium. Classification (GTDB taxonomy): domain Bacteria; phylum Chloroflexota; class Anaerolineae; order Anaerolineales; family RBG-16-64-43; genus FEN-1073. Next base: position 1,187 of record JBEKDW010000282.1, on the reverse strand, counting down.
GACCAGCCGCGCTGCTCGATGCTGCCGAATCCCTGCCCACGATAGGCAGCAGTCAAATGGAGTGTAACCACGCTATTCCCCTGCAGAACACGCGGAGCGACGACCATCGCGGGAGTTGCCAGCAGGTCAGGCGCCGGGGTGTATTCCGCCCCTTGGTAGGCGAGCAATTCCCAACCCAGCGCTGAATCCTCCGGCCACTCGATCACCGTAGCAAACTCTCCGGGTTCTCCGGTTTGCCACTCCGAGATTTTATCCATGGTTTGGTGCAACCGGAGGATGTCGATCGGAACGGTATCGGCCCACCAGAGTTCATTAGCCGATTCGCGGCGTCCGTGGGTGGCATTCCATCCCGTCCCCGCCTGGACGAGGAAGAAAACCAAGAACCAGGTGCAGGCCAACCCCACGAGCGTTGGGATGACGGCTTGCCGCCAGTTTTCGGAAAGTATCGGGCCAACCAGGAACGTCGCAAGGATCCCCGCTGCAGCCAGGAGCGGCTGCCACCACTCGCCTGCCGCCGTATACGCGGTCAAACTCAAAGCGGAAAATGCGATCAGGAGACCGATCAGGCAAACCTGGATTGCGACAAACCACGGCCGTTCCTCCACCGCCTGAGATTCCACCACAGCCCGCAGCGCGCGGGCGCCCAGGAGCAGCAGCGGTAGGATTACCCAAAGCGCGTCGGCCGGAAACGACGCCGGCCGGATCAGCACCCATATCGACGCGACCCCGGCGAATATTGCCAGGAAGCGGTCTTCGGTAGAAAAACGGGTCCGCCGCAGTAGAACGAGCCCGGCGATGCCGTAGACCAGCGCCAACGGCTCGTAAGCAACCAGCAGCAGGATGAATTCGCCAAGCTTGGGCCATCCGGAAAAGAACGCCGCAAACCAATCCGTCCATCCCGTCGCCAGGACGGCTGCGCCGTGCGGGAAGAAAAACATTCCTGTGCCGCCCGCCGCGATCCCGAGCGCCAAACCCGCCAGGCCGGCAGGCGAGCGGAAGACAAGGGTCAGCGATTCTTTTAATGGGTCGAGCGCTTCCTCCCCTGCACCCGGCTTGCGCATCCGGCGCCATCCCCAATCTGTGGCAAGGACGATCAGCGCGATGGCCAGACCGCTCCAACCGACCGTTCCGGCCGCTACGGCCAGCCCCAGAAGGATGCCGCCGGGCAACGGGTTGGATTGCCCGCC
>JBEKDW010000281.1:0-2887 GCA_050014155.1 Anaerolineales bacterium | reverse complement strand
ATGAGCAGGCACAGGAAGGCGGCGCCGCCCGCGAGCGCGACCGGAATGATCTGCCGGGGAGAAAATCGGAGCGCGGCGGGAATGGAGATCAGCCGCCCCACGGTAAAGGCCAGCCAGAATATCGACGTCAGATACGCCGCCCGGACGGCGTCGGCCAAATGCAGGGTGATCGCGTAGGTGTAAACCCATCCTCCGAAGGTCAATTCCGCGCCGACGTAAAAGAACAGAAACAGCGCAGCGGAAAGGACGATCGGCGCCAAAGAGGACCCCGCACCGCCCGCGTCGCCGCCGGAAGGTTGCTTCGGTGACGAAACGATCGCGCTCAAGGAAAGCAGGACGATCACGCCGACTGTCGCATCGATCACTGCGAGCAAAAGGTAAACTTCCGAATAATCACCTCCGGCTGCGATCAGTAACCCGAGGAGGAACGGGCTGAGAAAAGAGCCCAGTCCGAAGAAGAAGTGTAGCGCATTGATGAAGGGTCCGGCTTTTTCTCCATGCGTCCACAGCAGGAGCGTATTGGCGCCGGTGTTGACCAATCCCCCTGTGATTCCTTTGACAATGAACAAAATCAGCAACAGCCCATACCACGGCACGTGCGGAACCAGGAAAAAAAGAGCCGCCGAAAAAAATTGCGCCGCGCCCAACACGAACCGGCCGGGAACCCGGTCGAACAACCCGCCGCCCAGCAGCGTGCCCAGCGCGCCGCCGCCTGCGCTGAGGAAGAAAATCAACCCGATCGCGCCTAGTGTGCTCCCGGTTTGAGCGGCGAGGGCCGGCAACGTCGGCCCGACCACCGCCATATCCAATCCCAGGCAGATGAATAAAAGAAAATATCCGCTCGAACGCCGGATGGCATTACCCATCGTTTCATCTCCCATAGGAAGAGCGTGATCCTTCTTCTCGTCTCCCCCATAGCCGCAAGGCTGCTATCCCCCGGCTCTGTATCTGACGATGGATCACCCGGGGAACAACGTACCGGCGATCTCCGGTGCATAACGCCGGACCATGTCGCTGGTCAGTCCGTTCTCATGGCAGATTTCCGCGTAGAATTTTCCCGAAGACCGCTCGATCCGCTCCTGCGTCTCGGGATTGAGAGCCCAAAGCCCGAAGCGTTGCGTCCAACCCCGTTCCCACTCGAAGCTATCCACCAGAGTCCAGTGGTAGTATCCGCGGACCGGGGATCCGGTGTTGATCGCCTTCCACACCTGGTGCAGGTGCAGCGCCAGGTATCGCGGCCGGATGGAGTCCGACTCGTCCTCGATGCCGTTTTCCGTGATGTAGATCGGCAGGCCGAAAGAATGCGCCCAACGGATCGCCATCCGCATTCCCTCGGGGACGTTGGCGTTCATCCCGACCTCGCTAAGGTCGGATCCTTGCGGATAAAAACGCCGCGCGAAGAGCTCACCGGGCCGGCGCAGGTCGAAGGAAACGTGGTCTGTCGAATAGTAATTCACCCCGATGTAATCCTGCGTTCGGGCAACTTTGGCCAGCCGCTCCCGGCCAATCGGAAAACGGAAGCGCCCATCCTGCAGCGCCATCGGAATCAGCTGGTTAAAAATCCGCGATTGCATCCGCACACCCAAGGAGTCCAACGGGCTGCCGGTATGCGGTGTAAGGCCCCGGTAATGGCTGGCGATCCCCACCCTGGCTCCGGGTTGGAGTTCGTGGATCGCGTGATACGCGGCCGCGTGGGCCAGCACCTGATGGCGCATGACGCGGAAGGCGGCCCGGATGCTGTTCCGGCCGGGCGGAAAATCGTCCGAGGCGATCGCCGAATAAGCATAGACGTTCGGCTCGTTGATCGTGCACCAGAAATCCGCAAGGTCCTGGAGGGCCGCGACGGTCCTGCGGGTGAAGGCTTCAAAGTGCGGGATGACCGCCTCGTTTTCCCAACCACCCATTTCCGAGAGCCACAGCGGGTTGGTGAAATGGTGCAGCGTCACCAGCGGCTCGATGCCCCGGGTGCGCATTCCGGAAAGCACGTCGCGATAGAACGCCAGCGCGTGATCGTCCCAGCGGCCGGGAGACGGTTCGATCCGGCTCCATTCCACCGAAAGGCGGTGGGCGTTTTGCCCGGCGGCCGCCGCCCGGTCCAGGTCCTCCTTCCAGCGTCCGCCCCACCAATCACAGGCCAGGCCGGAACGGTACCCGCGCAGGATGCGGCCGGGCTGCTGCTCCCAGGCCCACCAATCGTTGAGGCGGTTATCCCCCTCCACCTGATGGGCGGCGGTGGCCGTCCCCCACAGGAAACCTTCCGGAAAATGAAACGCGGCTTCGATCATCGAATCCTTCCTGGTGAATTCTCTTCTGGCAAGGGACGGAAAATCAAGATTCATGTCATTGCGTGCGACCGAAGGGAGCGAAGCAATCTCGACCTTCAAGTTGGAAAACCCAGATTGCTTCGTCGCTTCGCTCCCCCGGCCTCGCACGGCGAAGCCGGGGCGGGGTTCGCAATGACAAACCCTGACCTTTTCACAAACCTATAGCATATGGTCCATGCGTTTCTTCATGTCGTCCTGGTGTTTCAGGATATTCCGCTGAGCTGTCGCGAGCCGCGTGGGGCTCTCCCTACGCTGCACCTTCGCTTTCCTCCGCCGGTGAGATCAATACGGTCCCGGTGAAAATGATTTCCCGTTCCCCCGTGTCTTCGAACCCCAACCCCTGGGCCAACCGAAGGGAGGGGAGATTTTCCTCTTCCAGGGAAAAGAGGATATCTTTTTTCCGTTCCAGCAGGTCCCGGCAAAGCGCGGCGCATACTGACTTTCCGTATCCCCTCTCGCGCACGGCCGGATCGGTCTGGACGAAAATCTCGGCCCAGACGGAGGACTGCCAGTTCACCCCGGCCGCCGCAAGGAGCCGCTCTTCGTTGCGAATTTCGTAGCGC
>JBEKDW010000280.1:0-2899 GCA_050014155.1 Anaerolineales bacterium | reverse complement strand
CCGGAATATTGTATTTCCGCATCAAGGTTCTCACCTTGGCTGCTCTCTCTTCCCGCATTCGGGCAAAATTGATGCGCTCTTGCCAGTCGATGCCCGCAGGTCCGTAACTCAGAAGCTGTTGCATAACATCCTCCTCCTCATTAGTGTGGTCGATACATGGGAATTCAAAAAGGCCCAAAGACCTCGAACTTTTTAAAACCGCTCGTCCAAACGGCCGAAAATGCCGGAAAACGGATCCCTGGCAGATCCTCGGCCGGAATCCCCGGGTTCTTCGCAAACTTCCCCCTGTAAGAATGGCCAAGGCCGGCGACCCGCCGCGAGTTTTCCACGCGTACCATGTCGATTTAATTCTGTCAAGTAGAAAATAAGTTCCATAATATGGAACAATAATCCCTTGCCCATTCCCTTGGACTGGACCCCAGGAGGTGATGATCGGCGATGACCTGAATCCCGCTTAAGCCAGCCGGGGGGTCTTTCAAATTTGACAATCCCCCGCGATTTTCGTATATTAAACAAAGATTCTCTCCGGTTGCCGGGCAGTCATTTTTTTGACCAAGGGAAAAGCAACGGCAGTGAGGCGCTGCTCCGACAGGGCGGGTGGCGGACTATTCTCGCGGGCGAGAAAAGGAGTGTTTCATGATTACTGCGATCGTTATGATCAACTGTGAGGTGGGGAAGGTGCATTCCGTTTCGGAAATGCTCATGGAACTGGAAGGGGTTGCCGAGGTGTATTCCATCTCGGGGCAGTATGACATCATGGCCATCATCCGCGTGAAGGAATACGATTCCCTGTCCGACGTGGTGTCCGAAAACATCGCCCGGATCAAGGGAATTACCAAGACCAGCACGCAAATGGCCTTCCGCTGCTACTCCAAGCACGATATGGAAAAGATGTGGTCGAGTTACCTGGAACCATGATGAAGAGTTGCCCTCTTTCCGCTGCCATCCTGGGGGCGAAGGGCCGGGGGATTCTCCCCTTGGTCGCCGACATCAAACCCGCATCGCCCAGGGATGGTGAACTTGTGGGAATGCGGGATGCGGCCGAGCTCGCCCGCATGCTGGTCGAGGCCGGGGCGTGCGCTCTCTCCGTAGTGACGGAACCCAAGCACTTCGGGGGAAGCCTTCAGACTCTGCGCCGGGTATGTGAAGCGATGAGAGTTCCCGTTCTCCGCAAAGACTTCTTCTCCTTGCCCGAGCAGATCGAAGAAACCAAAAAGCAGGGCGCGGGAGCGATTCTCTTGACTCTGGCAACCATCCCCGAGCCCCTGGGCTCGACCCTCTACGATTTGGCCCGCGAACTTGAACTCGAGGTCGTCGTGGAAATCCACACCCGCCGGGAACTCGAACGTGCCCTGGCGCTATCGCCGACCATCATCGGGATAAACAACCGGGATATCCTCAGCCTGGAAACGGATTCGGGCGATGTGCGGGTGACCGAGGAGCTGGCACCGCTTGTTCCGCATGGGATCGTGAAGGTCTCCGAAAGCTCTTTGCAAACCGAGGAAGACATCCTGCGGGCCATCCGGGCGGGAGCGGATGCGGTCCTCGTGGGAACGGCTATCCTGCGGGCATCCGACCCGGCAGCCTTTCTTTCCGGACTGATCAGGGGTGTGCGAGTATGACCCGGGTGAAGGTCTGCGGCCTGATGAGCGAGGCCGATGTGGAGATGGCCGTCTCCGCAGGAGCGGACTCGCTGGGATTCGTGACGGAATATCCGGTGCCGGTTCCCTGGAATATTCCCCGCAAGCGCTCTGCGGAGCTGGTGGCCGCGGCCCCGCCATTCGTGACCACGACTGCAGTGGTGGGCGGCCGGGTTGAAGATATGGTGGCCATTGCCCGGGCCGTGAGGCCGCATTTCCTTCAGCTCCACGGGGATGAGACGCTGGAGGAGATCCGGAACGTCTGCCAGGCCCTGGAGGGGACGGGCGTCAAGGTGCTGAAGGCGCTGCGGATCAACGTGGAGACGGGGGAAGCGCTCTTTGCGGTCAAGGACCCTTTCGAAGCCTGCGCTTTCCTGGAGCGGTCCGGCATCGCCGGACTGGTCCTGGATTCTAAAACCTCCTCCAGGCCTGCGGGAACGGGCAAGCCCCTGGATTGGAGTGCGCTGCGCGGGCTGTCGGAGAAAATCCGGTTACCCCTGATCCTCGCCGGCGGGCTCACTTCCACCAATGTGCGACAGGCGATTGATATCGTCCGGCCCTACGCAGTGGACGTGATCAGTGGCGTCGAGCGCGAGACCGGGGTGAAAGATTTCCAGTTGATCCGGGATTTCGTGAAAGCCGTCAAGGATCGGGGCCGGTAGGAAGTCCATGAAGATCAAAACGGGAAAACTGTCGAAGCGCCCTTATTCTTTTATGTTGGTGGCCGTGAGCCTGGACGGCAAGATCGCTCCCAGGCGCCGGCCCGGACAGCCGAATCCCGTGGGGCCATCCCTCATCGATCCCGAGATCATGAAACTGCACAACCAGCGGCGCGCCAGCGCCGACGCCATTATGGTGGGTCTCAACTGCATCCGGCTGGATGATTCCCGCCTCACCCTGCGAGAGGGGGCGGCCCGGAATCCCACGCGCATCGTGCTGGACGGGCTGGCGGAGATGCCGCTGACCGCCAAAGTACTCGGCGCGGAAGCGCCCACCATCGTTGCGGTCACCCGGGACGCCCCGGCGGAACGGGTGGCGGCTTTGAAGGCGCGGGGCGCGCAGGTCGTTACGGCCGGCCGGGGCCGGTTCGTGGATCTCCCCCTGCTTATGACGGCGCTTTCCCAGGATTTTGGTGTTCAATGGTTACTCGTCGAAGGGGGCGGCACGGTTCACCGCTCGATGATCGCTGCCGGTTTGTACGACGAGCTTCACCTGATCCTCTGTCCCTTTGTGATCGGCGGCGCTTCGTCGATTACCCC
>JBEKDW010000279.1:0-2955 GCA_050014155.1 Anaerolineales bacterium | reverse complement strand
CTCACCCCCAGCCCCCTCTCCCCTTCCCTTAAGGGAAGGGGAGAGGGGGTAAGGGGGAGTGGGGTAAGGTCATCACCGAGGAGTAATTGCCGTCATGACTTTCTGGGAAGGCGCGTGGGCGTTTGGGCGATGGTGGGGTTGCACGCTGATCATCGCGCTGGCTGTCTGGCCGATCACATTCCAATGCCTCAAGCGGTTGCCCGACCGCGGATTTGCATTCGCGCGCATGTTCGGCCTGATTGGCGTGGGGTACTTCTTCTGGCTGGGCTGCTGGCTTCATCTTTGGCCGAACATCCCCGGCGCCGTCTGGCTGTGCGCGGCACTTTTATTGGTCGTAGGAATGCTGCTGGCGCAGCGCTCTGCTGAAAACCCGTGGGCGATGCTCCACGAACACTGGCGCGAGGCGCTCTTTACGGAGGTCCTGTTCCTGGTGCTGTTCGTGGTCTGGACGTGGGTCCGGGCCAACAACCCGCAGGGGGATTGGGCGGAGAAGCCGATGGAAATCGCGTTCATCAATTCCATTATGCGCTCTCCTTTCTTTCCGCCGAACGATCCCTGGCTTTCGGGCTACGCGATATCCTACTATCACTTCGGCTATATTCTGACCGGAATGCTGGCCAAGCTTTCGGCGTTAACCGGCAACGTCGCCTTCAACCTGGCGGTCGCCGCGTCGTTTGCGATGGCCGGGGTCGGGTCCTGGGGGATTCTGCGCAATGTGCTGCTCCTTCGCGCCCGAGCGAAAAAGGCCGCTGAGCCTGAATTAACGGACGGCGGCCCGGACGCTCCGTGGAGGAAAGCCGCTCCAACCGGCGCGCCCCGCTATTTGATCCTCGCGCTGCTGGCTCCCTTCTGCCTTTTGCTTCTGGGTAATTTCGAGGGGTTTGTCGATATTTTGTATTATCACGGCGTGGGGTGGGAAAACGGGCAGGGGCTGATCTGGAAATGGTTGGATTTGGAGGATCGCCTGACTCCGCCCACGGTACAAACCAATCTTGTGCCAAATGCCTTCCTTTGGTGGTGGCAGGATTCGCGGGTGATCAACGACCGGACGTTGACAGGAGATCACGTCGAAGTGATCGACGAGTTCCCGGCGTTTACCTATGTCATGGGCGATTTACATCCGCACGTTCTGGCCTTCCCGTTTCTCATGGCGGTACTGGCGGTCGTGCTGGAGATCCTGTTGCGGGGGAGCGAGGGCTGGCCGGAAAGCCGATTGGAGCGGTGGCTGTTTCTGATTTTCGTCGCCATCTCGATCGGCAGCCTGGCATTCCTCAACACGTGGGATGCGCTGATTTTCGGGATGGCGGCCGTAGCCGGTTGGGTCGGCTGGAGAGTCAGCCGCAAGGAATTGGCCTTCGTAGGATATACGGGATGGAAAGCCTATCTCGCGCGTTGGACGGCGATCGGATTCCTGACCCTGGCTTTTTGCATCCCCTTCCTGATCGGGTTTTCCTCGCAAGCCGGCGGCATCCTGCCCAACGTGCTCTTCCCGACCAAGGGCAATCAATTCTTCATCATGTTCGGCACGCTGCTTGTGCCGCTCACGATCTGGATCGTGCTCGAGCTGTTCGAGAAACGCGGCGGGCTGGAGTGGAAGCGCGCGCTGACGATTGTCGGGATCGGGTTGGCGATTCTCCTCGCCGGTTCGTTGATCCTGGCATTTGCGCTGGCGCTGATTCCGAGCGTCCTCAACAGCCTCGGCGGTGTGCTGGGCGGGTTTACGTCGTTGCAGGCGATGTCCATCCGTTTGATCCAACGGATCACCGATCCGCTGGCCACCCTCTGGCCCGCCTTTTTAATCTTCGCAAGTTTGGCGGTCACGCTGGGATGGATCCGGAAACGAAACGCGCACAAATCGGAGATGCCAGATGGCGATTCTCCCCTCGATAAAATGCGATTGATCGACTCCTACATTTGGATTCTCATTTTCTGGGGTTCGCTTCTGGTTGTTTTTCCGGAATATTTCTATCTCAAGGACAGTTTCGGCGACCGGATGAACACCGTCTTCAAATTTTATTTCCAGGGCTGGGCGTTCTTTAGCCTCGCCGTTGCCTATGCGGTGATCCGAATGTTCGAAATCCTTTCGGATCGATTGGAACTCAACGGCCGCCGTTGGTCGCTGGCCGGATTGGGGGCGCTCTTGACCGCCGTTTGTTTTTGCCTTGGAGCGGTCTTTTTACCGATGGCCGTGTGGAGCAAGACCGGCGGCTTCAAACCGGCCGGCGGACCGACGCTAGATGCCTCCGCCTATCTGAAGCAGAATTCTCCGGATGACGCCGCCGCAATCACCTGGATCAACGCAAATATCCATGACCAGGGTCCGATTGCCGAGGCCACCATCTGGCTTGATCAATATTCAGACTACGCCCGCATCTCCACCTTTACGGGCCTTTCTTCGGTAGTGGGTTGGGCTTATCATGAGAATCAGTGGCGCGGCGGGTTGGCCGAGGTGGGCTATCCGACCGGTCCAAATCGAGTGGACGATATCATCGAATTGTTCCACACCACCGATTGGACCCGCGCGGAAGAAATCCTCGACAAGTATGGAATCCGCTACGTCTATTTCGGACCGCTCGAGGCGAGCACTTATTCAAAACGCGGTTTGGATAAATTCCGCGCCCACATGAACATCATCTATCAGACCGATCAGGTGACCATCTTCGAGAGGGACGTGCCATGAAGTTGCGCGAGACGATCGGCAGCTGGCTGGAAAAAAACGATCTCCTCCTGTATCTGATTTTATTTCTGGCGGCGTTGTTCTTCAGGCTTTCGGCGCTGAATGCTCCGCCGCTGAACGAAAACGAAGCGCTCCAGGCTTGGGGCGCTTTGCACCTGCTGCGCGGGCAGCCCGCCGCCGGGGGCAGCGCGCTGTTCGCCACGCTGACGGCGGGGATTTTGTTCATCGCGGGGCCGTCGCACTGGGCGCCGCGGATCGTTCCGGCGCTGGCCGGTTCG
>JBEKDW010000278.1:0-3024 GCA_050014155.1 Anaerolineales bacterium | reverse complement strand
TTGGCTTCTGCAGGGGGTGCAAAATGTCATGGTCTACGGCAGCGTGGGGCTGGCCATGTTCGTCGGCTGGTCCCTCCAATCGCGGCTGGCGCTCATGGGCTTCTCGCAGGAGGGAAAAAGTTACTGGATCCTCAAATGCGCGCCGATCTCGACTCTCCGCCTGGTGGCCGCCAAGTTCCTGGTGGCCTACGTGCCGGCTCTCGTCCTCGGATGGGTGTGCATGGTCGTCGTCTCGCTCTTGAAGAGCGCCCCGATTTCGATACTCGTATTCGGCTTGATCGTCGTGGCGCTTTCCGTCTCCGGCACGGCCGGGATCAACCTCGCGTACGGCATCCTCGGAGTCAACCTGACGTGGGAGGACCCGCGCCGGATGAACGCGGGCTTCTCGGGCTGCCTCAGCCCGTTGTTCAGTTTGATCTATCTGGCCGTCGACGCCGGGTTATTCATCGGCCCGGCGATGCTTCTGGGCGCACTCGGCGTTCCCGCACTTGCGGGCCAGGCGGTTGGCCTGGTGTTGGGGGGCACGTTCAGCCTGGCATGCGCGGTCATTCCCCTCTCGCTGGTATCCAGACGGGTCGTACACATCGGGGAGAATTAATGGAGAGCTTTCCGCGCTAAGCGCATTCTTGATCCGGGGTGTAGAATACGGTTCATTCGGAGCCGCCCGTTTATGTCGTCCTCTTCGGAAACCCTGCTCTTGATTGGTGGTACCGGACTCGCGCTGATCGCATTCATCGCCGGCGTAGTCCTCCTTATTCAGTTTGCACGCACGCGAAAGATCGCCTATCTCCTAATCGGCTTGCTTCTCACGTTCCTCGTCCCGGGCATGCTCTGCTGCCTGAGTTTCCTTCTATGGGCGCCGCATACTTTCGTGGTGTACGGTCCTCCACCCTCTAATTACATCCCGTAACCGCGCCCGCGCGGGACCGGTCCTTCTCCGATGCCGAATATAAAATACGCGCTGGACAAACTACGCACGGATTTTTACCTTGATGAAGTCAGCCGCCGATTCGGATCGGGAAAGCCGGTCCCACCGCCCAGTTATGTACTCTGGGATTGCACCCGGCGGTGCAATTTAAACTGCGTCCATTGCGGCGCCTCGAAAGAAACCTATCCCGCGGAATTGACCACCGCACAGATCAAGGGAATCGTCGACGAGATCGCGGCGTTGAAAATCGGAATGTTCGCCGTAACCGGCGGCGAGCCACTGCTGCGCAAGGATCTGCTCGATGTGCTCGCGCATGCCCGCCAGAGGGGCATGAAAACCGGGATCGCAACGAACGGGTTCCTGTTGGACCGCCCGATGGCCAAACGAATCGCACAAGCCCGCGTCCATTCCGTGCAGGTGAGCCTGGACGGCATGGAACCGACGCATAATGAAATCCGGAAAAACGACCGCAGCTTCACAACCGCCGTACAGGCGATTGAACTGTTGGGTAAGATCCGCGTACCAGTTCTTACCGTCGCGACAACCGTGACCGAAAGGAATCTCCCGGAGCTCGATTCTCTGCGGGAATTGCTTCTGCGCCTGGGAGTCAAACTCTGGAAGCTCACGGCGGTCATGCCGATTGGAAGGGCGCGGGTTGCGGAAATGTCGGTCCAAAGGGAGAATTTGCTTTCCTTGTTCGAGTTCGTCCGGAAAAATAACGGCCGGGGGATTCGCATCCATCTTGGTGAAAACTTGACGTATTTGGGCGGGTGGGAAAAGAAACTCCGGAGCGGACCGGTCATCTGTCCGGTCGGTTATTCCGCCTGCTGCATCGGGGTGGATGGAAACGTGCGCGGCTGCCCCGAACAACCGGATACGGCGGATAACCGGGAGGGATCCCTCCTGGAAAGATCTTTTGCGGACATCTGGCAGCACGGCTTCGGAAGATACCGGAGGCGGGAAATGCTGGCTACGGACCCGAATTGTTCCGCCTGCGAATGGAAAAGCGATTGCTTCGGCGGCTGTTGGGTGATGCGAACCAGGAACCGGCATTGTATCCGCAGCGCGCTTGCGTAAAGGAATATCCACGACGTCCTCGCTGCCTGTGGTGGATCCATGGGAACGGGGTTAAGCGATGATCGCAAATTCCCGGTCCGTTTCCGTCTGGGCGCGGTCCATTGGCAACCATCCGGAAAAATATATCATTTCCATTCATGCCAAGGTCCGCGTTCTCCGCTTCGCCTTCGTCCTTTATAATGGAACCGCACTCTTTCCCAACCGAGACCCATGAACCATATTTTCAGATTGAGTTCTTTCGTTCGACCCTACTGGAAGCGGGCCGTGCTGGCTCTCGTCCTCCTGAGTTCGCTCGTGGTGATGGATCTCTCCATCCCGCGGCTGATCGAGCGGATCATCGACCAGGGCATCAGCCGGAACGATATGACGGTGGTGGCAACCACGGCCGCGCTGATGATCTTCCTCTCGCTGCTGAGCGCGGTGATCGCCATCGGCAACAATTATTTCTCGGTGCAGGTCGGGGAAGGCGTGGCCCGCGACGTACGCGAGGCGCTGTTCCTTAAAATCCAATCCTTCTCCTACGGCAACCTCGATCGGCAGCATACCGGCCCGCTGATGACCCGCCTCACCAGCGACGTCGCCGCGCTCAAGACTGTGACGCAGGTCACGCTGCGGATAGGCACCCGCGGCCCGCTGCTCATGACCGGCAGCGTGCTGCTGATGTTCCTCACCAATTCGCACCTCGCACTCACCCTCTTCCCGCTGCTCGTGGTCACTGCGGCGATCATCGTTCTGTTCATCGTCAATCTGGAGCCGCTCTTCCTCGGAGTCCAGCAGCGGCTGGACCGGCTCAACAACGTGCGGCAGGAAAACATCGCCGGCGTCCGGCTGGTGCGGGCGTTCGTGCGCGCGGATTTCGAAGAGCGGCGCTTCGCCGACGCCAACCGGGATCTGACCGCGCGCTCGATCCGAGTGATGGAATTCATGTCGGTGATGACGCCCGCGCTGACAGTGTGCGTCAACATCGGCATGGTGATCGTGATCTGGGCCGGCGGGCTGCAGGCCATCCGCGGGGAACT
>JBEKDW010000277.1:0-3032 GCA_050014155.1 Anaerolineales bacterium | reverse complement strand
GGCGATGGAAAAGGCGCGCAGCAGGAAGCGAAGATTTTTTTCGGCGGCCAGGCGGCCCACATACACGGCGCGGATGCGGTCTTGGTTGAATTTCTCTGCCGGATGGAATAATTCAAGATCCACGGCGTTGGGAATAATGTCCACGTTCCCTTTCACTTCGAGGCTGCGCAGCATGGCCTCCCCGCTGGCGGAAGGCGCGATCACCAGCGCGCAGCGGCGGCAGAACCCCGGCATGTAAGCCCGGAGCAGCCGGCGGGCCAGGGGCCGTACGGGCGCGGGCAGATAGTGCCGGATGTAGAGATCATATCTGGTCTGACTGGTAAAGACGACCGGCGTGGAGGAATCCCGCCGGTAGCGGAGAGCCAGCGTCCCGCTTACGAAGGGATGCATCGTATGCAGCAGGTCCATGGAGCGGATTAATTCGCGGTTCCGGGAGGTATGCCGGGGATTGAAATAAAAGCCGGTCTTTCCGATGGGAATGCCGGGTGTTCGATGAACGCGAAGGTCCTCTTCTGGAAGTCCCGCAGGTCCGAAAGTGAACACGTGTGCTTCATGGCCGAAGGACTCGAGGGTTTTCTGATACAGGGAAACGAAAACGGTTATCCCGCTGATGTGCGGTAAATACAGATCCGCCAGGATGCCAATGCGCATAAGGCTACTCTGGGCGCGGGGGATGGATCACGGCGGATAGCTCCGGGGAAAGTGAAGGCAGCGCCGCGCGGAAAAACGGCCGGCCCCTGCGAAGAATTTTCGGCGATAGATCTTCCAGCCATCCGCGGGTTTCCTGCGGAACGGATTGATCAAGCCGGGCGAGAATACCGGCGGCCGATTGGACTGCCTCCGGATCTGTTTCCGAAAAGATCATGGGAAGCAAATCGAAAGATGCGAAAATTGACTCGGAGGATTTTTTTTCCTGCCAAGCGGAAAGCGACATCCAACCGAATCGCCGCACGGCGGGGACGGGGGATTCCATCCAAGCCCTGAGCTGGGAACGGAAGAGGGTCGGGTTTTCCGCGGCCAGAGGCAGGCAGACGTGGATGGAAAGCGCCTGCAAAACCGTCGGATCTTCCGTGCCATCCAGCCAGCGGAGAAGCAGAGCCCGCAAATCCGCGGAACCACGCGAGAACCCGGCCAAGTACGCAGCCAGCAGTTTCTCCTCAAGTTTTCCTTCCATCCAAACTACGTCGGCCGCAGCCAGCGCGCAATCCGGCTGGATTTGGGCGGTAGGCCGCAGCGCGGCTTCCACTTCGCGGATCAGCAGGCCGGGAACGTCCCAGGCCTGCAAGGCGCCATGCCGATCCATCGAGTGCCCGCGCCGCAATAGCCGATGAGCGTGCCCTTCCATTAAAAGTCGCAACGACGCGCGGAAGAGGGCCGGATCATCCAGAAGGCCGGCCAACTCGATCGCCTGCGAACGCAGGAGTGCGAGATCGATCGAAGGCATGATTAATACGCCTTGCCGAAGTAGGCCTTCTTCGGCGCTTCCATGCCGCAGACGATGCACCGGCCCGTGCCGCCGGGTTGCTCGAAGGGGATGCAGCGGGTGGTGGCTTTGGTGTCTTCCTTGATTTTGGTTTCGCAAGCGGACCCGCCGCACCACCAAGAAAGCGCGAAACCATTTTCCACCGCCGTCCGGAATTCCTCGTACGTTGCGGGATCGAACGTGTGATCTTTCCGGAATTGGGTTGCCCGCTCCAGCAGGCTGTGCTGGATTTCCTCGAGCGTCCGCTGGCAAGTTTGAGCCAGGCCTTCCCAGACAGCTGTTGTTTTTCCTTCCCGACCGGGGCGGTCCCGGCGCGAGAGGGTGACCGAACTTGTGGCCAGATCGCGCGGACCGATTTCGATCCGGAGCGGAACGCCGCGCATTTCCCAGTCGTTGAATTTAAACCCGGGCGTCACGCCTTCCCGCAGATCCACTTTAATCCGTAGTGTTTTTTGCAATTCGTCCGCAATCTGCCTGGCCTTTTCGCACACGGCGGTTTTTTCCTCCTCCTTTTTCCAGATCGGCACGATCACCGCCTGGATCGGCGCCAGACGCGGCGGGAAGATCAGGCCGGTATCGTCGCCGTGGACCATGATGATCGCGCCGATCATCCGGGTGGAAAGCCCCCACGAGGTCGTCCATGCGAACTGCTGGTTGTTTTGCACGTCAAGATATTGGATGTTGAACGCTTTGGCGAAATTTTGTCCCAAATAGTGCGACGTGGCGGATTGTAGCGCCTTGCAATCCCCCATCATCGCCTCGATGGCGTAGGTCGTCACCGCACCGGCGAATTTTTCGCTTTCGCTCTTCTCCCCCGGGATCACCGGGATAGCCGCCTCGTTCACGGCGAAATCGGTGTAGATATCGAGCATACGGCGGGTTTCCTCTTCGGCTTCGGCGGCCGTGGCATGCGCGGTGTGCCCCTCCTGCCAGTAGAATTCGGTCGTGCGAAGGAACAGCTTGGTCCGTTTTTCCCAGCGCACCACGCTGTTCCAGAGGTTGATCAGGATCGGCAGGTCGCGGTATGACTTTACCCATTTGGCGTACATGTGACCGATGATGGTCTCGGACGTGGGGCGGATGGCGAGCGGCTCCTCGAGTTCCTCGCCGCCGCCGATGGTCACCACCGCGAGTTCCGGCGAGAAGCCCTCGACGTGCTCCTTTTCCTTCTCGAAAAAAGATTTAGGGATGAACATCGGGAAGGCGGCATTGACATGGCCCGTAGCTTTGAAACGCTTGTCCAGCGCCTGCTGGATGTTTTCCCACAGCGCCCATCCGTACGGACGGACCACCATACAGCCGCGCACCGGCGCGTAATCGGCCAGTTCGGTGCGCAGCACAACCTGGTTGTACCATTCGGAAAAGTCCTCGGCGCGCGAGGGAAGGTGATCTACGGTCATGGGTGAGTTTTCCTCCGTCGGGGAAGTCCTTCCGTGCAATCATACCCGGTTCAACGGATGTAGCCAAGCAAGCCCCGAGAGTAATATTCAACAAATAAACAATGAGGATAAGGGACTCTTGGATTTGGCGATAGTTCTTCTGGCGATTA
>JBEKDW010000276.1:0-3065 GCA_050014155.1 Anaerolineales bacterium | reverse complement strand
GCGAACTGTTGCGTTTGACCCAGGAGGCTTGGCGTGAGTTCGGCATCCGATATGTTCGATTTGGCCTTTTTCGGACATGTGTGCTTCGACGAAGTGATCGCCTACCATGGGGCGCTGCGCGTGGCGCCGGGCAGTGCGGCGCGGTGCGCGGCCTATCTGGCTCGCCGCATGGACCACGACGCCCCCGAAGCGTTGAAATTCGCAGCCGCCCCGGTTTCCATCAAGATGGGGACTTCCCGTCCCGTGTGTGGGAACCCTGGATGATGTGCTGGCTCGAATGCGGTAAAGGATCGAGGAGCGGATCATGCATCTCCCCAAGACGCCCTTAAATTATTTTAAGGGAGATCCCTGGACCATCGAAGAAAAGGGTTTTAACCCAGCCTATCAGCGGGTTGCCGAATCCGTTTTTTCCGTGGCCAACGAGTTCATGGGTGTGCGCGGCTATTTTGAAGAAGGCTACAGCGGCGACCATCTTTTGGGCAGTTACTTTAATCATCTGTACGAGATAATGGACATCCGCCACGATCAGGTGTTCAAAGGTTTCATCACCCAGGGCGCGGCGATGATTAACACGGTGGATTGGCTCTATACGCGCTTGTGGGTGGACGGCGAACTGCTCGACCTGGCCAAGTCGAAATTTTCGGGTTTCACCCGGCGGCTCGATATGCGCCGGGGGATTTTCTCCCGCGAATTTACGTGGGAGACGGCGGGCGGCAGACAACTTCAAGTGAGCTTTGAACGCTTCACGGACATGCAATCCACTCGCATCGGCTGTCAGCGCATTTCGGTGAAACCGCTGAATTTCTCGGGGGAAGTGAAGTTCCGTTGTGGATTGGATTTCAACACTCATTACGAAATCGGCGCTGGCTGGGACCAAACGGAGAAGGGCGGGACCCAGCAGAGCGGGAAGATCATCAACTTCTGGACCTGCACACGCAAAGGTCCAATCGGCGAGGGGTGGGCAATCCAGGCGCGGACAGCGCGCAGCGGGCATCAATTATTTTCCGGTTTCCGGCTTCGCTCGAAACAGGTGCTGAATCCCGTACTCGTGCAGGAGGAAAAATTCATCGGCGTGGATTTTGTCTTGCCGGTGCAACAAGGCGTCGCCGCCACCGTGGACAAGTTGGTGGTGAACGATTGGTGTAAGACCGAGGATGGAGGGGATCTCTGGAACCGCGGCCGGGAGGCACTTACCCATCAATATGCCGCCGCGAGCTATGACAGCGCGATGGCGGAACACACGGCCTTCTGGGAAAAAGTATGGGACGTGCTGGAGATCGAAATAGACGGCGACCCGGAAGTATTACAGGGCTTGCGCTTCTCCTGTTTCCAAACGTACCAAACCTATCACGGGGAAAACGTCGATCTCAACGCGTTGGGCAAGGGGATGACCGGCGAGGTGTACTTTGGGTGGGTGTGGTGGGACAGCGAAATCTACAGCCATCGCCTGATGATGTTTATTAACCCGCAGGCAGCCAAGAACCTGTTGCTATACAGATATCATCGCCTGCCGCAAGCACTGGAACGCGCTCGACAATTGGATTGCGAGGGCGCGCGCTTTCCGTTTGCCTCCATCACGGGCACGGAAGACAGCGGCACTTGGCAACATGTCGACTTGGAAATCCATGCGGACATGGCCGTAGCCTATGCCATATGGCATCATGACAAAATTTGCAGGGACAAGGAATTCTTATACCGCGAAGGCATTGAGATGCTTTTGCAGATTTGCCGATTCATGGCTAGCGCCGGCGGGTGGAGCCCGGTGCGCGGGGATTTCGGCTTCTACGGCGTAATGGGTCCGGATGAATTCCACATGATGGTCAATCACAACTGCTATACCAACGTCATGGGGAAAAAGGCGTTTGAATTCACGCTCGGCGTGCTGGCCGAGATGCAGCGGGAAGTGCCCGACCTGTACCGGCAGGCGGTTGCGAAAACCGAGCTGAAACCGAACGAGCCCGAGCAGTGGAAGAAAATGGCCGAGAAGATGCGGATTCCCAAAGATGAGCGCACCGGGGTTTACGAGCAACACGACGGCTATTTTGACCTGCCGCATGTGGACCTCCAGCATTTCCCGCCGGATCAAATTCCAATCTACCAGCATTGGGCCTACATCAGAATTTTCCGGAACAACATCGTCAAGCAGCCCGATGTGCTGAACCTGATGTATTTCTACAGCCAGGATTACACGGCGGAAGAGAAGCGCGTGAACTATGAATTTTATGAAGCCCGGACAATTCACGAATCGTCATTGTCGCCTTCCTTGCATGCCATTCTGGCGGTCGAACTGGGCAAACTGGACGAAGCCTACGACTTCTTCCGCTACGGCGCACGATTGGACCTGGACAACTACAACCGCAACACTGACCAGGGATTGCATGTGACCTCCGCGGCGGGTGTGTGGGCCAGCATGATTTTCGGCTTTGGCGGTATGCGCACCGACGGCGATGTGTTGAGCCTCCAACCATCCCTCCCGCCGGCGTGGAAATCCTATCGTTTCCGCTTTTGTTACCAGGGCGCTGTCATCGAAGCGCGGGTGGATGGTGATCAGGTGACGCTTCAGGCCGTCAGCGGGCCGGCGGTGACGATCCGGCTTTATGGAAAAAAATACTCGCTCGATGCGAAAGGAATAACGGCCAAGTTGCAGACGGCGGTCTGAACTCGGTGGGGTTGTGTTTATTCGGCCGGCGATCTTTATTTTGCCCTTGAGAGGCGGCGTGACTGGCAGGCGTTTCGCCAATACCAGATTCGCGAGTAATCGATCTGGAAGCGCACCTCGCCCGCTTCCACAACGTCTACGGCCCGCTGGGCACCTGGGACGGCGGGCGCGAAAAGGCGCCGGCGGCCATCTGCCGGAAGGTGATCTAGGCGAAGGAAGCCGGGAAGCATGAAATTGTCATCTGGGGGATGGGACGCAGACGCGAAGTTTCATGTATATCGACGATTGCGTGAAGGGAATCGATATGATCATGCATTGCGACCGCCTGATCGCGACCCCGATCAACCTCGGTTCTAGCGAATTGCTTTCGATTAATGAGCTGGTGAGCCTAGCTGAGGAAATCGGC
>JBEKDW010000275.1:0-3066 GCA_050014155.1 Anaerolineales bacterium | reverse complement strand
GGAACAGGATCTTCCGGTGGAAGAAGTAAAGGCGGGCGACGTGCTCTCGGTCCGTCCGGGGGAGAAAATCCCCGCCGACGGCACGGTGACCGAGGGGCGCTCGACCGTGGATGAGTCGATGATCACCGGCGAACCGATCCCGGCAGGCATTGGGCCGGGCGATAAGGTGATCGGCGCCACCATCAACCGCCAGGGATCGTTTAAGATGGAAGCCCTCAAAACCGGAAAAGATACCGTGCTGGCGCAAATCATCCGCCTGGTCGAGGAGGCGCAGGGGAGCAAGGCGCCGATCCAGCGGCTGGCGGACTCGGTGGCGGCGTGGTTCGTTCCGGCAGTGATCGTTGTTGCAGGGGTGGTATTCGCCGGATGGCTTGTCTTCGGGCTCGCCACGGGTGGGGCGAATGCGTTCACCGTGGCGATGATCCGCGCGGTGGCGGTCCTCGTGGTCGCCTGTCCGTGTGCGATGGGATTGGCCACACCAACGGCGGTCATGGTCGGAACGGGAAAAGGCGCCGAGATGGGAATTCTATTCCGCAACGCCGAAGCCCTGGAACGCGCGGGCCGGGTGACGACGGTGGCTTTCGATAAAACCGGAACGCTCACCCGCGGAATGCCGGAGGTTACCGACGTCGTGGCGCTGGGCGGTGAGAACGGCGAAGAGGAGTTGCTCAGGCTGGCGGCCTCCGTGGAAAAAAATTCCGAGCATCCGTTGGGCGACGCGGTCGTGGCGGCCGCCGAGGCGCGAGGGATCGATCTGATCGATCCGGACCGGTTCGAATCCGAAACCGGCCGGGGTGTGCGGGCCTTCGTTTCCGGGCGACCGGTGCTGGTCGGCAGCGAAAGTATGCTCTCGGCGGCGGGAATTTCAGCCGACCCGCTGCGGGCCGAGATCGACCGGCTGCAGGAATTGGCGCGTACGGTTTTCCTCGTAGCGGTGGATGGCAAGTTGGCCGGCCTGATCGCCGTCGCCGACACTTTAAAGGAAGGGTCCGCCGAAGCGGTAGCGGAATTGAAAGGGCTGGGCTTGAAGCTGGTCCTGGTGAGCGGAGATCAACCCCGCGCGGCCGAGGCGGTGGCGCGGGCCGCCGGGATCGACCGCGTTCTGGCTGGCGTCCTTCCGGGTGAAAAGGCGATCGAAGTGGGCCGCCTGCAAGCCGGGCACGAGATTGTCGCGATGGTGGGCGACGGAATCAACGATGCGCCGGCCCTCGCGCAGGCGGACGTGGGCATCGCGCTTGGAAGCGGGACCGATATTGCCATGGCCGCCGCACCGGTCACGCTGATCTCGGGCGATTTGCGCGGTGTGGCTCGCGCGGTGGTTCTCTCGCGCGGCACGCTGCGCACCATCCGGCAAAATCTTTTTTGGGCGTTCTTCTACAACGTCATCCTCATTCCGGCGGCAGCTTTGGGTTTTCTCAATCCGATGCTTTCGGCCGGCGCGATGGCGTTTTCCTCGGTGTTCGTCGTTACCAATAGCCTGCGCTTGCGGGGGTTTAAGTTATAAGAACAAGTTCTTAACGCAAAGGCGCAAAGAAATTTTAAATATTTCTTAGGGGCCTTCGCGACTTTGCGATGAGATTAGTTTTTAATAATCGCAAGGGGGATTCTTACTTCCACGGCACTTCCGGTGAGCGGAAGAAGTTCACATGCATAAAGGTCAAACGCGGCCCGTGCGCGGCGAGCCGGTCCCGGTAGCTGTTCCAGTTGCGGACCGGCTGTTGCGACCAGCCGATTTCGGCGTAGCCGATCAGACGCGGGAACGCCATATACTCAACATCCTGCAGCGTCTGCAAGGTCTCCGACCAAAGGGGCGCTTCCACGCCGAGAATGTGATTGATCGGAAATCCGCTGATGTTGGTCGCCGGATCCCAGGTATAGGCCCGGTTTACGTTGATATATCCAGCCCAGATTAGACCGAGTTGCGTACCCTCGTCGTATTTCATATCCATGTAAGCCCGGTCGGCGGGCGAGAAGATCACGTCCGCTCCTTGATCGGCCGCCTGAAGCGCCAAGTCGCTGTCCCAGTGCTGGGCGATGGTGGTGGTCAGCAATTTTGCCTTGGCGATCTCCTCCCAGCCGATGGCCTGTTTGCCGCTGGATCGGAGCGACCCCTGTACGCGCTGGATGAGATCAATGTACTGGTCCGGGGTGCTTGCCGCGGCTTCGTCGCCGCCGATGTGAATGTACGGTCCGGGCGTCAGCGCGGAAATCTCACCGAGGACGTCATACGCAAACTGGTAGGTGATGTCTTTATCGATGCACAACGAACTGAATCCAACATCGATGCCGGTGTGGGGCTCCGCGGCGACGCCCGAACAGTTCAATTCGGGGTAGGAGGCAAGCGCGGCGTTGACATGGCCGGGCATGTCGATCTCCGGAATGACCATGATGTACCGGCTTTGGGCATACGCGACGATTTCCTTATAGTCTTCCTGGGTGTAATAACCGCCCGGCCCGCCGCCAACCTCGGTGGCACCGCCGATCTTCGTAAGGTTAGGCCAGGATTTGATTTCGATCCGCCAACCCTGATCGTCGGTGAGGTGCAGGTGCAGGCGGTCCATTTTATAGTAGGCCATCAGGTCGATCAATTTCTCGACATCCGCAACGCCGAAGAAGTGGCGGGCCACGTCGAGCATCATCCCGCGCCATTCATAGCGGGGATAATCCCGGATCGTGAGGGTGGGGAGAAACCACGGGCCGGATTGGACGGCGGGGCTTTCGATCCTAGCCGAGAAAAGCTGGCGGATGGTCTGAACGCCGTGAAAGAGACCCGCCGCATGTGGAGCGCGCAGCGTGAGGCTGTCGGTTGTGATAACCAGTTCGTAGCCTTCCGCTCCAAGTCCAAGATCGGCTCCGGTGGTGGTCAGGGTGATGCGTCTGGGCAGAAGCGTCCCGGTGGCGGGAAGCACGGGAAGGGTATAACCGGTGGCGGGTTTCAGATGGTCCGCCAGATACATACCGATGGCCTCCACTTCGGCCGAGCCAGAATCAAAATAAATCGGCGTGGGATCCACCAGTTTGAAGATACCCCCGCCGGATTGGACCTCGGCCGGAGCGGGGATGATG
>JBEKDW010000274.1:0-3067 GCA_050014155.1 Anaerolineales bacterium | reverse complement strand
ACCGGTCCTGGTGTACGATCCCTCCGGCGCCGTGGGGAAGTGGGAACCGAGCCGGCTTGAACCCGGACGGCCGCTCGCGGAACCCAAGCCGCTGTTCCGGAAGTTGCTGCCCGAAATCGTCGACCAGGAACGCGCCAGGCTGGGAAAACCGTCGGCCTGATTCCCATGCCCAAAGCTCGATCGATTCTCTTCTTTCTGTTCTCCCTCGCGATCCTGTTTTTTGATTTTTACAGCGACGGTTTACACGCCGCCGGACAGTATTTTTGGGATGACCATCAAATCACACTGGAAAGTTTCATCATCGGGCGGATGGTCAAATCGGTCCGTGACGGCATGTTCTCCGCAGGGGGGTTGACCGGTCTGGTCGGGCCGGACGCAGTCCCGCCGGATATTGAACATCAAAACTATAGATTTCAAACCCAAGCCTACTTGAATTCGCTGCCCTTCCAAACCTACTCGATTTACAAATCCCAAAGCGGCGTGCAGGGAATAATGTATAGCGCGCTCAATGCGATTCTACCGTTTTCCCCCGCCGATAAATTATCCATTTTGCATGCGATCGCCTCTCTGCTTTCGGCGCTCGTCCTGGCCTGGATATCCTACTGGTTCTATCGCGAGTTCGGCGCGATTACCGGCGCGGTCGTGCTCCTCTCCACCGCTCTCTCGCAATGGCTGGTGGTTTTCGCCCACAGCCTGTGGTGGTCCACCTGGGCGTTTTATTTCCCGATGGCGGTCTTGATGTATTATCTCGCCCGCCGGCAGAGGGAGGCGAAACATCCTCTGCTGAAATTCGGCGCCCTGGTATTTGCCGTAGTCCTTGTCAAGTGTTTATTCAATGGCTTTGAGTACATCACTACGGCACTGATCATGATGACGGTCCCGCTGGCTTACATCTGCGTCCGGGAAAAAGAAAGCATGCGTTCCTTTCTGACAAGCTTATCGACCGCCGCCCTCGCGTCTTTCCTCGCGGTCCTGACCAGCGCAACGGTCCTGTGCATCCAGATTGCCACCGTCGAAGGGAGCCTTCTCTCGGGCGTGAACCAAATCCTGTTTTCGCTGCTGAGAAGATCCTATGGCAACCCGCAGGATTTCTCGCCCGACTATACCGCCAGCCTGACGGCAAACCCCATCGACGTGGTGGCCACGTACTTAAGAGGAATCTATCTGGATCTCGACCAATACTTCCGCGTCCCCTCAAACTTCATTACGAATTATTTTTTGCAGTTCCGGTACCTCTATTTGATTCTGATCTTTGCGTTAGCGGCCGCCCTCCTGATCTACCTGGTTCGAAAAACTCCCGATGATGTTCAACGGCGCAGCCTGGCGCTGGCGGCCGCGACGGGATTCTCGCTCCTCGCGCCCCTCTCCTGGCTGATTATTTTCAAGGCCCATTCCTACATACACACCTTCATGAACAACATCGTCTGGCAGATGCCTTTTACGATCTACGGTTTCGCCGTCTGCGGTCTGGTTCTTCAAACGCTGTTAACCTCCAAAAGAAAAACCGGGGAGCGTGAATTCCGCCGGCGAGCACAATCCAATCCGCAGGACGGCGTATAATTGCCGCTATGGAGAGATTGCCTCCGCCGGTAATGGTCAACCGCGCGGAAAAAATTCCCGGCTTGCTCTCTGCGCTCCGGGGGCTTCCCCGCATCGGCGTAGACACCGAGTCCAACAGCCTCTACGTATATCGCGAACGGGTTTGCCTCCTGCAGATTTCCACCCCTGATCAGGATTACCTCCTCGATCCGCTCAGCCTCCCCGATATTTCCGGAGTGAAAGCCATTCTCGAAGATCCGCGGACGGAAAAAGTCTTCCATGCCGCGGAATACGACCTGATCTGCCTTCGGCGTGATTTCGGATTCCGCGTCCGGGGCCTATTCGACACGCACGCCGCCGCGCGTTCGCTAGGCGTGAAAGAGTACGGGTTGAATGCGCTGCTCGTTGCGGAATTCGGCGTAAAGCTCGATAAAACCATGCAACGCGCGAACTGGGGCAAACGGCCGCTTTCCGACCGCCAGATCGATTATGCGCGCTACGACACGCACTATCTGCTCCCGCTGCGTGACCGCTTGGCCGAGCGGGCCTACGCCGCCGGATATCGCGAGGAGCTGCGCGATGAGTTCGAGCGGCTGGAGAAAATTCCCGAGTTGGAATCCGAAGAGCCCGAATCCGATCCTTTCTGGAGGCTGCGCGGCGTGCTGGAATTGAACCCCGCGCAACGGGCCGTCCTCCAATCGCTGTTCGAGTGGCGGGAGAATGAGGCGCAGCGGATCGATCGCCCGCCCTTCTATGTCCTCCCGGTGGAGACCATGACCAAACTGGCGCGGGAGGCCCCCGGTTCCCTCGACGACCTAGCCCAGGCCGGTCTGAGTGAACGGACCGTCCAACAATATGGAAAAGCCATCCTTCAGGCGGTCGAACGCGGGAAGGGACGGCTTCCTCCTATTCCCAACCGCAACTATGGAATGGATGAGCGCTCCCAAGCGCGCCTGGAAGCGCTTCGCAAATGGCGCAAGCAGCGCGCGGAAGCGCGCGGAGTGGAATCCGACGTCATCCTGTGCCGTGACGCGATGTTTCGAATCGCCAGACACGCGCCGCCATCCATCGCCGCGCTTTCCGAAATTCCCGGAGTGGGCGCCTTTCGTCTGAACGCGTATGGGCCGGAGATCCTTGCGGCGTTGAATTCTTCAACCCATTGAGGAAAACCGGGAGCGCATTTTCTTCCGCGATGCGGCCCGGACGGTAGCCGGTTCGCAATATCTTCCGGCGGTCATCGGCCGGCGGCTCCTATTGGAGTGCGGCCTTTACCAAGGACGGCGCGCGGAGTCGCGGGCATGGAAGGGTAATTTTCCCTTCGATCCAAAAACGATCGATGCCATGGTTCTCTCCCATGCCCCCGTCGACCCTTGCGGCACCCCGCCCAACCTGGTAAAAAACGGATATTCGGGGCCGATGCACGCGCCGATCGCGACGGAATTAAATTATTCAGCTGCAGCCTAATATAAGCGATCGTCTCGCCTTCAAGGATTGGGATACGTTGGACGGAAAGGGCGGGGATGATCAA
>JBEKDW010000273.1:0-3068 GCA_050014155.1 Anaerolineales bacterium | reverse complement strand
GGGAAGCCACGGGAACCTGCGCGAGCTGTGGAAAACCCATCTGCGGGGAGTGCACCAACCCCGTTGCGGGCAAAAATTATTGACCGCAATGCGTCGCGCAGGGAATCCCGTACCAATCCGGCACGTCCACCAACGGGCTCGCCATCGCAAGTCTGATCCTCGGAATCCTCTCCGTGCCCATGGTGGTTTGCTACGGATGCGGGATTGTGTTCGCCATCGCGGCGATGATTACCGGGTTCATCGCCCGCAGCCAGATAAAACAAAGCGGCGGCCGGCAGAGCGGCAATGGAATGGCGCTGGCCGGATTGATACTTGGAGGAATAGTCACCGCTTTGGTGATTCTTGCCGGCGTGTGTTACGGTCTCGTCATGATCTTCGGGCTATTGGCGTCGGCTGCATCGAACAATTCCGGATTGATCGGGCCTTGGATTTGGCGGATATAAATCATCTAGCCTTCAATGCAAAAACGGCCGCCCGCTGATGGAAGGGTGGCCGTTTCTTTTTATGCAATACAAGGAAAAGTTCGATTTGACCCAGCGTGCTATTCCACCGTCACGCTTTTGGCGAGATTCCGCGGCTGGTCGATGTCGCAGTCGCGCAGCACGGCCACGTGATACGCCAGAAGCTGCAGCGGGAGAACGGTCAACACCGGGCTAAGCATCCAGGAGACGTCGGGAATGGGGAGTGTGTAATCCGCCAAGGTTGGGATCTGCTCATCGCCGTCGGTGCACACCGCGATGACCGTTCCGCCGCGGGCCTTGGCTTGCTCCACCTGGCTGACCATTTTCTCATACCACGGATCGCGCGGAGCGAGCGCGATCACCGGCATGGATTTGTCCACCAGCGCGATCGGCCCGTGCTTCATCTCGCCGGCCGGGTACCCCTCGGCGTGGATGTATGAGATCTCCTTAAGTTTGAGCGCGCCCTCGTAAGCGATCGGCATGTTGGTCCCGCGGCCGAGAAAGATGCAGTGGGTTGTGTCTTTCAGGACGGCGGCCACCTTGATTACTGCGTCTTCGCGCGCAAGGCATTCCCCCGCCAGGCCGGGCAGTCGGCGCAGTTCGGCCACCCTGCGCATCCGCTCTTCAGCAGGCAGCGTCCCGCGCAATTGCCCCAGCAGCACGGCAATCATATACAGGTCGACCAGCGGGGCGGTGAAGGCTTTGGTCGATGCCACGCCGATCTCGGGTCCGGTTTGCATGGAGAGGTACCCGTCGGCCATGCGCATCGCCTGCGAGCCGATGACGTTGACAATGCTCCACAGCAGCGCTCCTTTCCGCCGCGCCTCCTCCATCGCCGCCAGCGTATCCGCCGTTTCGCCGGATTGCGAGATGGCAATTACCACCGTGTCTTTGTCCAGGATCGGATCACGGTATCGAAGTTCCGAAGCGATGTCCAATTCGGCCGGGATGCGCGCCAGGCGTTCGATCAGCAGCCGCCCGACCATCCCGGCATGGGCTGCGGTTCCGCAGCCGGTGAGAATTACGCGGTTGATCCGCCGGGCGAGCTCAGGGGTGAGGTTCAGACTGGGGAGAAAAATTTCGCCGCGCTCGAAATCCACCCGCCCCGCCATCGTATCGCCCAGCGAGCGCACCTGCTCGTGGATTTCCTTCTGCATGAAGTGCCGGTAGTTCCCCTTCTCGGCGGCCACCGCGTCCCATTCGACCGTTTGTACCGGGACCTCGAGCGGCACGCCGTCCAGCGTCTGGACGACGAACCCGTCTTCCTTCACCAACGCAATCTGGCCGGAATCCAGGAAGGCCATTTTGCGGGTGTGATCCAGGAGCGCGGGCATGTCCGAGGCGACGAACATTTCGCCCTCGCCCACGCCGATCGTCACGCCGCCGGCGTTGCCGAGCCGCGCAGCCACGATCCTGTCCGGCTCCCGTGAGGAGATCACCACGATGCCGTGCGCGCCGCGCAGGCGCCCGACGGTCTGGCGGACCGCTTCGAACAGCTCCGCCCCGGCGATCACGAAGCGCTCGATCAACTGGGCGATCACTTCGGTGTCGGTGTCGGATTGGAAGACCACGCCCGCGGCGGTCAATTCCTTTTTCAGTTCCTGGAAATTCTCGACGATGCCGTTGTGCACCACCACGATCGCGCCTGAAGCGCTGGCGTGGGGATGGGCATTGCGTTCGCTGGGCTCGCCGTGGGTGGCCCAGCGGGTGTGGCCGATCCCGACAGTTCCGTGAACGGGGTGAAGCTGCACGTTGCGGATCAGATTGGAAAGCTTCCCGGCCGCGCGGCGCAGAACGATTTTTCCGTCCTGCACCACGGCGATCCCGGCCGAATCGTAACCGCGATATTCCAGGCGTTTCAACCCGTCGAGCAAAATCGGGGCGGCGTCTTGCGAACCGATGTAGGCGACTATTCCACACATTGCGGAAAACCTCCGAAAGGCCGCCGGCTGCCGGCGGTTGCGTCCCATTTGTGGATTGATGGCAAAGCGCGCATCCCGTAAAGAGGATCGCAACTCTGCGCTCGCTGCGAGGAGATAGAGAAACGCCAACCCGCCGGGCAGCCGATCGTGCGATTTGTTGGAATGGGATTTTATAGCCACGTCGCCGGATTTTTCTTCCCGGTTGACCGGGAAGCGTTGATCCGGAGATTATTGCAGGAACCGTCCTGCTTTGGGGGGAAGAATTCGGGTAATGGCGTGCCCGGAGGGTATCCGCTGATCCGTCGATTTTCTCCTGGGACGTTCACCCAGGATTAGCCCGGAGGTGAAACCGGGAGCCCTCGCCTCGTCAACCGGCTCGTGCCGGCCCATGCGCTTTTCTTCCCGAAAAAGATGTCGCCTCCTTTCCGTAGATATAAAAAATTCTACCACCGAAGGAGGCCGGGATTGAAGGGGTGCACCTCCCGTCCAGCAGGATCCCGCGGATTAAGGACCGATTGGTGTTGCGGAAAACAGCCTATAAACCGCCGATTAATGCGGTGTTTATGCTGTTTTTATCGGCTTCTTACAGTGTTCTATTTACCTGGACGGTACATTGAATATTAATTTTCGGCTTCGCGACAATTCAAGAAGGAAAAACCGATCCCCCGGCAGGAAATTCCTGGGG
>JBEKDW010000272.1:0-3113 GCA_050014155.1 Anaerolineales bacterium | reverse complement strand
TTTATCCACACCGATGATCGGTTTGATATCCAGCACCGAGGCGACCAGCCCCTTCAGGTGGCTGATCCGCCCGCCGTGAATCAAGTACTTCAATTCTTTGAGCGTGAATAACGTCTCGGTCGATGCGCGGATCCGCTCAAGCAGGGCGAGGATTCGCTCGATGGCCCAGCCGGCGCGGGCGGCACGGGCCGCGGCTTCCACCTGCCAGCCGGCTCCGACCGAGAGGGTTTTGGTGTCGAAGAAGGTGACCTTGGCTTCGGGAACCTCCACCGCAGCCGCGCGCGCTGAGTTGAGCGTTCCGCTCAGGCCGGAGGAAATGTGGATCGAAAGGATGGGCGGGGTGATTTTAGCTAGCCGGCGGTAAAGGTCCGCAAAGGTTGCCGGAGCAGGCTGTGATGTGGTGGGAAGTTCACCGCCCGTATCCAACCGGGTGTAAAAAGAGGCCGCATCCAATTCCGGGCCTTCCTCAAAGGTGGATTGCCCCAACGTGACGCTCAGCGGCACAACGTGGATTCCAAGCTCCGCCTTCTGTTGGACCGTCAAATTGAGGTCGCATCCGCTGTCGGTGACGATTTGCATTGGATTCCTCCTGGGAGTATGCGCAGTCATTCCCGAACATTTGGATTATAAAAGGAAAACAAGAAAATCCGTATAAACAGCGCGGAAAATCGCGTCGAACCAGCCGCGCTACTTTTTTATCGGGTTTTCCCCGTTGGAATTTTCCTCCGGAGCAAGGTCCTCTTCCAATAATACCCATTCTCCCAGCGAGTCCGAAACGCTTTTCGGCGCCCGGTCGTAATACAGGGTGAACACCCGCCCACCGTCGGTGCGCAGTGTGAAGTAATCCCTTCCCGCGCCGCGCGAGCCGCGCTCGAATGCGGCTTGCGCATGGGCGGGCGTCATGTTAAGCGCCGCGCGTCCGTGGCGTGAGTACTCGTGCCACTCGGAAAGAACCTGCGCTACCCCGTAGGTTTCGCCGCGCCAGCGGAAGCGGGCGGGACTGCCGGGCTTTTTCAGGAGCGACGGCTGCTCGCTGAATTCGGGTTGGATCGGCTCGCCGATAAACCGTTTCATTGCGGGATCGGTTCCGGAAGAATGTGTACGACGGTGTAGTCCGCATCCCTGTACACAACCTTAAATGCTGGGCAGGCTGCCGGCATCATCTCTGCGGGAATGACGAAAAGATACACGTCTTCTTCCCCGGCCAGGACTTGGGCCTTGGCGCAACGGTCAGCGTCCGGCTGGTAGAAATCGTTGACGAGCATCAGTCGACGGTACCATTCCACGATGTCCGTATCGTGGTAGGGGATGGACTTCAGATCGACGAACACCGGCGCGCCGGTTTCAATTCGGAAGGCTTCCATCCGGGGAGGGATGAAGTATACATCGCTGAATACGGCATTGGCGCGTACGAGGTTCATCATGGGCTTGGCGGGATCGGATGCCGCCGCGGCCAGGTCAAAGGGAAATCGTGCGATGCCTGCAATCAGAAGCAGGGCAATCGCCGTCATGCACGCCGCGGTGGCCAAAAGTGCGGCGAGATCGGTGGATTGTGGAAGGCGCGCGGCCACCCACTGCAATCCGAAGGCGAGAAGTATAACCGACGAGAGCGGCACGAGAATGGACGAGATCCGCCATGGGAAGAGCAGCGCGAGGGAATCGTTTCCGGTTCCCCATTCCACCGCCGTCAGGATTAGCATTCCCAGAGAAGCGACGGCCAGGATGGGGAACAATCTGTTCTTGCGGACGACCAGCAGCGCCGCCGAGAGCAGAGCGGCTTTGGCGATCACCGTCCAGCGGAACCACCACGAGATCTGGGTGTGCTGCGGGATGCGGTAGTGGGCCAGGATTTGCTCAGCCTGGCGGTATACCTCCGCGGACGAGGGCCCGAAGGTTGCAATGTCGTAGATCGCGACGGGAGCCACCGCCAGCAGGGTAAGGAATCCGAACCCGAGGGCGGACTTCCAACTGCGCTCCTTCCATACAATCGCCGCCAGGTACCCCAGCGTCAGCAAGGCCCCCGCCATGAGATAGGTGGAGTGAAAATACACGGCGACGGCCAGCGACAGGATCGAGAGTCCCTTCTTCCCGCGCAGGAAAAACAGTATCGAAAGGAGAAGAAATACGCCGAAGGAGCTTGGTTGGAAGATTTGTCCGAGGACGCGCTGCTCCGCCACGCCGCCTTCGAACAGATAGGCGGCTTCGCCGTCCCAAATCCGGGAGAGGATAAAGCGGAACGCAGTCGAATGAATCCCCAGGAAGACGGCAATGAACACGAGCGATCGGATCGGAGAACGGCGCACTGCGAAGAGGAAATCCGCGATGCCGTACAACGCGTAAAAATACACGCCCAGGATGAGACCGTAATAAACGTAGGTGGGCGCCTCGGAATGAAAGAACCGGAAGGTGATATTCACCAGCGCGCTGAATACCGGTGTCGGGTCCGCCGTGCCGGCAAGCCAATCCTTGGAAAGGTATCCATACCCGGCTTGGGCGAGGCCGTGGAGGAAATATTGATATTGATTGGAAGTAAACAGCGGAAGTTGCGTGTACACCAGCGCGAACACAGCCGACCAGGCGACGAATGCCACCGGGCCAGCTGTGATTTTTTTTATCCTACTGTCGCTGGACATGAAAACCCTTCGGGCGGTTCTGGGATGAGCGTCCCGGTAGGATCACTACCCGGCGATGAATTCCTCCGTGCGCTTGCGGGCTTCGTCGTCGGTGTATTGCACCGGCGGGGTTTTCATGAAGTAGGAAGCGGGGGCCGTGACGGGGCCTTTCAGCCCGCGGTCGAGTGCGATCTTGGCGCAGCGGACCGCGTCGATCACGACGCCGGCCGAGTTGGGTGAATCCCACACCTCGAGCTTGAGCTCGAGATTGAGCGGCACGTTGCCGAAGGTGGTGCCTTCCATGCGGATGTAGCACCACTTGCGGTCGGTCAGCCAGGGGACGTAATCGCTCGGACCGACGTGGATGTTGTCTTTGCCGATATCATAAGGCAGCATGCTCGTCACCGCGCCGGTTTTGGAGATTTTCTTCGATTCCAACCGCTCGCGCTCGAGCATATTCATGAAGTCAGTGTTGCCGCCGAAATTCAACTGGTAGGTGCG
>JBEKDW010000271.1:0-3145 GCA_050014155.1 Anaerolineales bacterium | reverse complement strand
GCCACCCCGGCCAGCGTGCCCTTCCACCCGGCGTGGGCGATACCGGCCGCATGCCGGACCGGATCGTAAAACAAGATCGGCACGCAATCGGCAAACCGCATCATGAGTGTGAGCGACGGGGAATCCGTCACGATCCCGTCGGCTTGCGGTAATGGCTCTCCGGCGCCGGGAGGGCGGCCCAAGAGGATTCGGTTTGAGTGCACCTGGAAAAGTTCGGGTACGGATTCCGGATTTCGATCGAACAAGGAGAGCGCCCGGCGGCGGTTTTCGAGCACGCAAGCCGGATCGTCCCCGACCGACGAGCCTACATTCAGCGAGCGATACGGATCGCGGCTCGTGCCTCCCCGGCGGGTCAGAATTGCATGCGTCAGGCGCGCAGATTCCAGGCTGGGGAAAGTGTAATACCGGAATTCCCCTTGTTCATGATAAGTCATGGCCGCCGCGGAGTATTCCCGGCCAGCTCCTCGTCCATGCTTTCCTGCATATACGGGTAGGCGAACCAGACGCTGGTCAGGCCGAACAATACGCCGGTGATCACCCGCAGGAGCGGGGTGCTCTCGCGGGCAGGGAACGAAAAGAAGGGCAGGTAGCTCAGCAATTGCGATCCGCCGTCGAGCCCGATCGGGATGATGCCTAGGGCGATCCATAATGCCCAATGCAACGGCTTGATCCTGCCGCGGAGGAAAGCAAAGGCCAGCCCCGCAATCAGAATGGCGCCATAAATGGCCACACACCGCTCGCAGAGCGCAATCTTGTATCCAAACAGTCCGGTGCCAATGAAAGCCCGCGACGCCCAGATGTCGTTGGGGTCGATTCCGGTGACGGCCTGGAATTCGGCGCGCGGATAAAACAGCTGCTCCCCGAAGAGAAAGAACGAACGAAATCCCAGCTGGTGGCAGGTGGCGCTGTAGACAGTATAGATCCAACGGGCGGGAGCGGTGGCGCCGATCTTCATCAGCACGGGGGCGAGAAAGGACAAGCCGAGGAACACGCCAACGAATCCGTTGAACGCCGCCAGCCAGTGGCGGGAAAGCCAGCCGGCCGCGCGATCGGCGGCGCCGGATACCGCCTGGACCGGCCGGGGCACCTTGGTCTCCTGCTGGTATTGGCCGATGGCGCGCGCCAGAGCGAATGCGCTGGCGAGTTCCGACTTCGACAGCGGCAGGCCGATGCGCCGACCGTTCACTTCCGCTGCGGGAATATTCGCGCCCGCCGCTTCCTTCCAGGCGGAGTTCGAATCCACGCCGCGAAGTTCCAGCGCATGGGGATATTCCGCCTGGAGCGCGTCGGACCACTGCCGTGCCTGCGCGCTGGCAGGATCATCTGCTAGGACATAGAGGATCAGTTGAAGTGTCAAGGGGTAACTCCCATGCGGGAAAGGATGGTATCGATCTCGGAGGAATCCAATGCGCCGATTTTAATCTGATGAACGGTGCCGTCGGCATCGATAAAAAAGCTTGTTGGCAGGCCGCGGACCAGATAAAGATCGCGCACCGCCAGCGATGGATCCAGCAGGACGGTGAGCGAGGTGATGGAGAGCGTTTCGGCGAAGGAGCGGACCTCGTCCTCCGGTTCGCCCGTTTCCACGGCGATCACACGCAGAGAATTTTCATACTCCTTCGCAATGCGGTCCAGGAGCGGCAATTCTTCGCGGCACGGATCGCACCACGTGGCCCAGAAGTTAATCAGCACGGCTTTATGGCCCAAGCCGGAAAGCTTGACCGAATGATCCTGTAAATCCGTTAGGATAAAATCCGGCGCCGACGCGCCGACGATCGGGGCGGGAGCCGCGGTAATCGCGGCGCGGGGAAGTGCGTCGCTGGGACGGGAGGAGGTTTCGGGGGAGGAACCCGGTGCAAACCAGAACGCGGCTCCCGCCCCAACCCCCAGAGCGGCTCCCGCCAGGAGTAACACGAATACCTTGCCCGCGCTCATCCGTCGGCTGCCCTATAAACCGATTTCCCAACTGGGCAGCCAGCGGATCAGAACCGCCAACTGGCCCGTCGCAAACAGCACGCCGAAAACGGCCAGGATCAAACCGGCGGCGATGGAGATATACCGGGAGATTTTGTTCAAGGTGCACATCCATTTTCCGATTCGATCCATGAATAGCGCCAGGAGCAGCAGCGGCACGCTCATTCCGATTGCATAGACCGCCAGGAGCAATACTCCCCGCGCCAGTGAGCCTTCATATGCGGCGACGGTCAGCACCGAGCCGAGGACCAAGCCGATGCAAGGAGTCCAGCCGGTGCCGAACACAAAGCCCATCACCGCCGAGGAGGCATATCCCAGGCGCGGATTCGGTTGCACTTTCGGCCGCAAGGTGTAATCCAAAAACGGGATGTGGATTAAGCCCATCAGCTGCAACCCGAACACCACCATCAACACACCGCCGATCCGTGCCAGCCATTCCCGGTACTCGAGCATCCATCGCCCGAGAGCCGAGGCCGTGGCGCCCAGAGCGATGAACATCAGGCTGAACCCGAGGGCGAACGCCAAGCCGTGAAGGAACACCTGCCAGCGTCCCGCTTTTGCCGGATCGCATCCGGCAGCGAGACCGGCCAGGTAAGCCAGGTATCCGGGCATGACCGGCAAAACACAGGGTGAGAGAAATGACACCACGCCCGCCAGCCAGATCCAACCGATGGGAAACTGCGCAACGTCCATCGAGGCGCGCCGCTCAGCCGATGACCTTGACCCGCGTGCCGCCGGGCATCGGCTTTTCCACGTCGCCCGCCGGATACGGAGCGGCGGGGGTGGTCCAGCGGAAAATCCACTTCGCGTCTTCCGGGCGGGCGTTTACGCAACCATGCGATTTGGGGATCCCAAAATCGTTATGCCAGTAGGTGGAATGGATCGCCTCCCCGTGCCCGGTGAATAGGCAGGTCCAGCCTACACCCACCAGGTCGTAACCGGTTGTGAGGTCGCCACCGCCCATGCGCAGCCCGATTCTTTTCCGCCATATCGGGTGCTCGCCCACCGGGGTTGTCCACTGGCCCGTGTCGGGGTCGTGCCCGCCCGAGGAGATTACCGCGTAGTAGACCTCCTTACCGTTCTCGCGCGCCGAAAGGGTGAGAAGATTTCCCGTAAGATCGACCACGATCAGTTTGTCTTCCACGTCGGGCGAAATGGGAGCCATCTCTTC
>JBEKDW010000270.1:0-3151 GCA_050014155.1 Anaerolineales bacterium | reverse complement strand
CCGCGAGATCGGGCAGGCGCTGCATGCGGCCCAAAACACTTCCGCGGAAGCGGAGCGCCAATTGGCCGAGGCCGGGGAAAGGCACGCGCGCGCCGTCGAAAAGGCGGAGGCGGGCGCCGAAGCGGTTGCTCAGCTGCAACAATCGGAACAGGAACGGCGGCAGGCGATGGAAGAAGCCCGCCGGGCGCACGCCGCCAAAGAGGAAGAAACCCGCTGGCAGGAGGCCCGCCGCGCCGAATTGGAATCCGAGCGTCAGGCAATTGCCCTGGAGGAACAGCGTCTGGCGAAAGAGACGGAAGCGCTCTCCGAAAAGATGAAACAAGCGCGCGAAGATCTGCGGTTATCCCTGGCGGAGACGGCGCAGGATCTGGCGGCCGAAACGATAAAGGACATCCCGCACTGGAAGACTCAATTGGCGCTGGCCGAACAGGCCGTGCATACGCTGGAAGCGCGGCGGACCGACGCGGAAGCAGCCCTGACGCGCGCCCGCACTGCGGTCGAGGAACGCCGGCACCGGGCGCAATTCCTCGAGGAGGAACAGGCGTCGATCGAAACCTCGCTCCGGTCTTTGCGCGAGGACGAAGCGCGGCTATCCGCATCTATTCATGAAACCCAAGGTTTGATCGAGCCGGCCGAAAAGCAACTGGCCCAGGCTGAAAGCGAGCAGGGGCTCCTGGAGGCGGGCGAAGCGGAGAACCGGCTGCGGCTGCATTCGACCGAGCGGCAATACACGCAGGCCCAGGTGGATCTGGCCCGGCGGCAGGAGGAACTGGAAGGACTCCGCCGCAGGATCGAGGATGATTTCGGCCTGGTGGAGTTCGAATACGCCAGCGACGTGACCGGTCCGAACCCGCTTCCGCTCGAGCATTTGGTGGAGCGGTTGCCGCATGTGGAATCGCTCGCGCCGGAGGTGGAGGATTTGGTCAACCGGCGCCGGTCCCAACTCCGGCGGATGGGTGCGATCAACCCGGAGGCCACCAAGGAATACAACGAGGTGAAAGAGCGCTTCGACTTCCTTCACGCCCAAGTAGCGGATCTGCAAAAAGCGGAAGCGCAACTGCGCGAGGTGATCGCCGAGCTGGACACCATGATGCGCGAAGCCTTCCAGCGCACCTTCCACGCCGTAGCCGAGGAATTCCCGAAAATTTTCATGCGCCTGTTCGGCGGCGGGAGCGCCAAGCTCGCCCTGGCCGACGGCGACGCGGAGGGCGAGGAGGGGATCGAGATCACCGCGCGTCTTCCCGGGCGCCGGTCGCAGGGGCTGGCGCTGCTTTCCGGCGGCGAACGTAGCCTGACCGCGACGGCGCTGATCTTCTCGCTGCTGAAGGTTTCCCCCACGCCGTTCTGCGTGCTGGACGAGGTGGACGCGATGCTCGACGAATCCAACGTCGGCCGGTTCCGCGACCTGCTCCAGGAGCTCAGCCGCGAGACCCAGTTCGTCGTCGTCACCCACAACCGCAACACGGTGCAGGCGGCGCAGGTGATCTACGGCGTCTCGATGGGCTCCGACTCCGCTTCGCAGGTGATCAGCCTGCGCTTGGACGAGTTCGTCGGAAAACCCGCCTAGCCGTCCTCCCTCGATCGTTCGGCACATTGAAATTGGTCATATTAGGGGTCGCGGGAAGGACTTCGCAATCTGCATGCCGCCGTTTCCCCTTGACACCGGTAGGGGCGAGTAGTATAAAACCGGCCATTCACAATTCGATACTGCGCATGCTCTTATCCAGAGAGGCGGAGGGACCGGCCCGATGAAGCCTCGACAACCTGGCAGATGCCAAGGTGCCAAATCCGGCAGATTTTTCTGGAAGATGAGAGGACCAGTGATATTTTTTCATTCACCCCTTCTCAACCGGAAGGGTTTTTTGTTTCCGCAAGACGTACGAATTGACGGAAATCCAAAAAAACTGGACCGCAACGACGAATCGTCGATAGCTGTTTAACAAGCTACGGAAAAAGGCGGACTTTGTCATTGCGAGGAGCGAAGCGACGAAGCAATCTGGTTTTTCTGATGCGAGAAACAGATTGCTTCGCTCCCTTCCCCCGAAGAACACGAGGGCAGGCGGTCGCTCGCAATGACAACCATCTGGTTTTTCCGCAGCCCATGAAGGAATATTGGAGGCGATATGCCCGTTCGAATCCCGGAAACCCTGCCTGCGCGCGCAATACTGGAGAGCGAAAATATCTTCGTGATGGGCGAGAATCGCGCACGCCACCAGGATATCCGCCCGCTGCGAGTCGCGCTCCTCAACCTGATGCCGACCAAGATTGTCACCGAGACGCAATTCCTGCGGTTGCTTGGGAATTCCCCGCTGCAGGTGGATGTGACCCTGCTCCACATGGCCTCGCACCGTTCGAAGAACGTATCCGAGGAGCACCTGATCAACCATTACAAATCCTTTGCCCAGGTGCGGCACCAGAAGTTCGACGGCCTGATCATCACCGGCGCGCCGGTGGAGGAGCTCCCGTTCGAGGACGTGGATTACTGGCCGGAGCTTGTGGAAATCATGGATTGGGCGGAAAGCAACGTGTTCGCCTCGCTGTTTATCTGCTGGGGAGCCCAGGCCGGGTTGCATCATTATTATGGAATCCCAAAGTATCCGCTGCCCGAGAAGATGTTCGGCGTTTTTCCACACCGGATTCTGGAGCCCAACCACGAACTCCTCCGGGGGTTCGACGATGTGTTCCTTGCCCCGCATTCGCGCTACACGGAAATCCGCCGCGCGGATATCGAACGGGTGGCGCAACTGGTTATCCTGGCGGAATCCGAACAGGCTGGAATCCACATCGTCACCACGCGCGACGGGCAGAAGACTTTCGTCACTGGACATTCGGAATACGATGCGCTGACCTTGAAGGAGGAATACGACCGCGATATGGACAAGGGACTGCCCATTCGCATTCCGGTCAATTATTTCCCGGACGACGACCCTTCCCGGGCGCCCGTGGTCCGCTGGAAAGGTCACGCCACTCTCTTTTTCGCAAACTGGCTGAACTACCACGTCTATGAAAATACGCCCTATGACCTTCGACAGATAGTTCCCCGTTTTATGGACAAATATGGACAAGGCCAAAATCCGGGGTTTTGTAATTTGTGAGAGTGATTCTCACCGGGCGAACTACGGCGCCCTCTACTCCCGCGGCCGTGAAGGCA
>JBEKDW010000269.1:0-3161 GCA_050014155.1 Anaerolineales bacterium | reverse complement strand
GCCGCCTCGACGCCAGGCGGATCGACCACAGCCAGGTGTGGGTCGATCAAACGGAAATCGGCAACCGCAAGATCCATGACCGCCAGGGAGGTCAAGGCGATACCCACGAGCGGCGCCCAACGTCTCGAGAGGAACCCAGCGAAGAGAATGACACCCACCGCGCCCCAGATCAATCCATCCTGCCACAGTGCCGGAGGTAATCTCATAACCCAGGACGCGATCGCGAGAACCGCGCCGCCCGATGCCAGCCCAAAGCCGATCTTCTTCAGGACACCGCCTTGATCCGTTTTCGATTCCAGCACGGTCATTCCGCGTGCGGCGAGCATCGCCAACGCCAAGCCGGCCAGAAACATCCAGCGCGGCGGAACGCGCAGCAGGCCAGCACCGGGAATCGCGCCGATCACGGCCGAAAAGCCCGGAATGTTTGAACCCAGGGAAAGGAAAACCGCAAGAAGCAGCAGAATGATCCAGAAGACGCCTGCGTCACCTTTTACTTTTTCCAGGCCTTTATCGGAAGAAGGGGGGCGGAAAATTATATGGAAGCAAGCAAACAACGCCAGCGCGAGCACGACGACTCCCGGATACACCACCCATTCCACCGAAGATCCTATTCCGCCGAATATCAAGCCAAGCAGCGAAAGGAAGGGCAGCGATTGAGTGGCGGCTTCCGTCCCCGAGAGATTCGCCCGCGTGGAGAGCGAGACGAACTGGGTCATCGGCAACGCCAGCACAGCGGATACCGCCGCGGCAAACGCGCCGAATAATAAAAAGTTCTTCGCCCAGGCGATGATCCGGATACGCGCCGGTTCCTGCACCAGGTTGCCTCCGGCGGAGACGATCGCATATCCGAGGGCTGCCAAGGCGGATGGAATCGCCCAGCGTGGATCGGCCAGGAACAAAGCGCCGGTCATAACACCGGCGAGTGACCATGCGCGCAAGCTCCCGGTCCGCGCAGCCCTGCGCGCGGCGAGCAACAGCCACGGAGTCCAGGATACGGCGAGGACAAGGGTCAGATGCCCAGCAGCTACGTGCGCGACAAGCTTCGGCAACCCGCCAAAGGCGACCCCCGCCAGCAGTGCGCCGGCGGTCGACGCGCCTTCGTCACGTGCCAGCAGAAACGCTCCTACCCCGGCAAAAGCCAGATGCAATAGAAAGAGGATGTTGAAAGCCAGCGGCGGCGAAATCACGAGCGCCAGCCAGAGCGGCGGGTAATAGATCCCCGACAGCGGATCGGCCGCGAAGGGCGTCCCGCCCAATGTGTGTTGATTCCACATGGAGATCTCGCCATATTGGATTAACGATTGCCGTAAAAACTCGGCGTTGGGCCAATGGGTAACGGTCAGATCCGAAAACTCCGCGGTGGGCGCATTATGAATTTGCCCGAATCCGCCGAGGAGCGGAGCGAGCCAGAGGAGGGGCAAGACCAACAATAAACCAATCCGAGTTTTCAACACCAGCCTCTTTAAGCAACGAGTATATCATCGCCGGACGGACGCCTCCTCCCCATCGGCTCCTGCAAATCCAAGTATAATGACGCCGTTCTACGGAGGATCCATGAAACGATTTCTAGCCTGCCTAACAATCCTGGCAATCGTCTTATTGGCATGCAACATTTCCACTCCGACAACTTCGGGCGTGACCCCCCAACCGGGAGTGACGGATACGATAGGCGGCGGCCAGAATCCAACCAAGACTGCGACTGAGCCCGTATCCGTGACGGTAACCGATACTCCGACACCGGCGCCCAACGTCTCCTGCAATGAGCTGTCTTTTTATCTGGATCCCGATCTGGCGTCGAACATTCACTGCGAAACCATACCCCAGGCCATCAGTCCGACGGGTATTGGCACCAACCCGCAATACACGAAGGTTTCATTGGAAGGCTATATCCTTTCCGATCGGTTTATGAAACCGGTTATCTCGGTCTTCCCCGTCGATCCGTATACCCAGCTTGAACCGGATTTTATCCCTGGAGAAGTCACAGCGCTGCAGGCTCTGATTGCGGGTGGTGCGATCGGCTCGAGCGAACTACCGCTTCTACCCACTCAATACGCGCGGCAACTGTTCTTCGCGCAGTATGCCGTCGTGGCATTTCAGAACGGGAGCGGCATCCGTTACATCACACAGTACGCCCAGGCGTACTACCCGGTGAACAATCACGATATGTTCTTCTCTTACCAGGGGCTAACATCCGACGGGAAATATTGGATTTCCATCATCCTGCCCATCTCGCATCCCAGTCTGCCGGAGAACGGGGATAATCCGCCCGCGGATCTCTACAACAACCCCGACCCGTACTACGCGCAGATGACCAGCCAATTGAACGGCGTACTGCCGAAGAGTTTCAACCCGTCGATCGTGAAGTTGAACGCCCTGATCAAGAGCATCACAATCACACCTTAAGAAATACTGGAGCATTACGGGGATGGATGATCCCGATCCCCTGTAAAAGAACGGTTTTCGATTTAGGAACAATTTGCAATTGAGGCTGCCGATTCCCTTTGAGATCGGCAGCCTCGAATTCCTCTGGCGGGGAGGATCAAAATCCGGTAAAATCCCCGTCGCTTGGGCGGTTAGCTCAGTTGGTTAGAGCACACGGTTGACATCCGTGAGGTCGTAGGTTCGAGCCCTATACCGCCCACCTGTGTTGATCCGGGAGCCGACAAAGATCGGCTCCTTTGATTTAATCGAATTTATTACTGGCGATAATAATCTGCCGTATGATTTGATTTTGAAAGAAGGCTCCTGTATATTCCATTGTGCAGCCATCCGGGCCAGGGATAAATCATTCCCAACATTCCTTGAAAGGATTCATGATATGGGCAACGCGGATATCGGTTTGATCGGTTTGGCCGTGATGGGACAGAATTTGGTTTTGAACATGGACGATCACGGATTCACGGTCGCCGTATTCAACCGCACCGTATCCAAAGTGGACGAATTTCTTAACGGAAGCGCCAAAGAGACGCGGGTTATCGGCGCCCATTCCATCGAGGAATTGGTCGGCGCGCTGAAGGCGCCCCGCCGGGTGATGTTGATGGTCCGAGCGGGACCGGCCGTGGACGAATTGATCGAGCGGCTCATCCCGCTCCTGGCACCGGGCGATATCATCATCGACGGCGGCAATTCGAATTATTGCGACAGTATCCGCCGCGCCGCCT
>JBEKDW010000268.1:0-3162 GCA_050014155.1 Anaerolineales bacterium | reverse complement strand
GACTGCTGTTATGTCCACGCTCGAACGGAATCTGCGGCTGACGGAATCGATCCTGCGATTCGCCATCGTTCGGACGGAGGGTTAACAGCGGAAGCGCGGGCTCCGGCAGGCCCGTTCCCCGCCGGACCCAGGAGTGGGAAGATGTCTCGCAGTTTAAATAAAGTGATGATTATCGGTTACTTGGGCCGGGATCCGGAGATGCGCTATACGTCATCCGGGAAACCAGTCACCACGTTCAGCGTGGCAACGAACCGCACCTGGAGCAGCTCGAGCGGCGAACGCCACGAGGAGACCGAGTGGTTCACCGTGGTGGCTTGGGGAACCCTGGCCGAGATCTGCAAGCAACATCTTAACAAGGGCTCGCAGGTATACATCGAAGGCCGGCTGCAAACCCGGCGGTGGGAAGACACCGAAGGGAAGAAACACGCCGCGGTCGAGATCGTTGCCAACGAGATGATTCAACTGGGAGAGAAGAAGGAATTCACCGCACCGGTGAACTACCCGACGGTGGAAGAGGAATACCCCTTCTAATCCCCTGGTCATCCGGGATAGCGCCGCGAAATGCGGGCTCACCGGGATAACCACAATGAACGGCAGAGCCGTCCTGGAGGATATCATGGACATTTCCGAAGAAATACCCAGCGCGGAAGAAGAATCCGCACCGGAAGGTTACCGGGGCAGAGGCGGATACGTGCGCAAGCCCCGCGTTTGCCAGTTCTGCGTCGAAAAAATCGAGGTCATCGATTACAAGCAGGCGGATATGCTGCGCAAGTTCGTCATGGAGCGCGGAAAGATCCGGCCGCGCCGCCAGACCGGCACGTGCGCTTTGCATCAACGCGCGCTGGCGGTGGCCGTCAAGCGGGCCCGCCATATGGCCCTGCTTCCATTCGCCGATGAATGATTTCATCATGTCTTTTTAATGCTCCGTACTGGAAGCCGGATAGGATAATTCCGACGGAAATCCGGAGAGGTTTTTTTGGAGGAAGATATGCCATCGAAAGTTATTAAAAATCCCGAACCCCTCACCCGAAAGCAACGCCACCACATCCGGCGCGACCAGGTTCAGACCCGATGGGTGTGGGTGATCACTGCGATCATCCTGTTTCTGGTTGTGGCGGTGATCGGCTTCGGGTATTACAGCACCTACTTCCTGCAGGTGAATAATCCTGCCGCATTCGTTTATGGCGAGAAGATCACCATCGCGCAGGTGCAGGAGGAAGTCCGTTGGGAACGGATGCAGTTGATCGCCACCTACAGCCGGCTCAGCCTGGCCGGCACCGACCCACTGGATCCCCAGTCGCAGGTATATCTCGCCCAAGCCACCCAGATAAAAAACGCTTTGGGTAATCGAACGGCGATCGGCGACGACGCGCTGCAGTTCCTGATCGAGGCAAAAATCGCGCGCCACGAGGCTGAGGCGCGCGGCATCGTGGTGACCGACGCGGAAGTGCAGGCCAAAGTCGATGACATGCTCGGATACATTCCCGAAGCCACGCTGACCGCCATGCCTTCGCCCACCAATACCGTTCCCTTCACCCCGACGCCGACCTGGACGATCGCTCCCAGCTCCACGCCGGGCGGGCCCACGTTCACGCCCACGTCGACGATCACCTCGACGCCCACGGTCACCCCAACCTTCGTGATCACCGGAACGGTGACGCCCAGCCTGACGCCGACCATCACGTCCACGCCGACCTTGGTTCCCACGGCAACCCCGTTCACGCAATCGGAATTCCTAAAGTATTACACCCTTTATCTTTCCAATGTCCGCCGTCTGACGAAGATGACGGAAACGGATTTCCGCGAACGGATCCGGTCCGAATTGCTGATCGAGAAAGTGAAGATCGCGGTGATAGCGGGCCTTCCCAGCAACGAGGATCAGGTCCATCTGGCACAGATCGTGGTGGCCGACGAAGCAGCGGCCAAAAGTGCGCGCGCTCGGATCGTCGCCGGTGAATCTTTCAGCGCCGTGGCGAAAGAGGTGTCGCTGGATACCGCCAGCAAAGCCAATGGCGGCGATCTCGGGTGGATCGCGGAAGGCAATCCCCCGTCGGAAATGGAAAAGGCCGCCTTTGCCATGAATTACGGGGAAATCAGCCAGCCGATACAAACCAGCCTGACCACGTGGGTTATCATCCAACTCCTGGACAAGGGTTCCCGGCCGATAGCCGCCGATAAATACGCCAGCCAGCAGCAGAGCTTTTATTTGCAATGGCTGCAGGACGCCCAGAACGTGCCGGGCGTCTTGGATAAGAAATCAATTCCGTCCGATTTAATTCCCACCGACCCGGCGATTTAATCGCCTCTATCGCTATCTCTACAAACACGAACCGCCCGGAGAATTTCCGGGCGGTGTCATTTCCGGGATAGTCGTTTTGTGGCCGGGATCGTCGTGTTATAGCCGGGATCATCGATCCCGGCTACAGTTCCTGCTGTTCAAAAAAGCCAATCGATAAAACCAGCGAGAGGACGATCATGACGACCGCCGAGGCCAGCGCGCCGCTG
Organism: Anaerolineales bacterium; assembly: GCA_050014155.1. Taxonomy (GTDB): domain Bacteria; phylum Chloroflexota; class Anaerolineae; order Anaerolineales; family RBG-16-64-43; genus FEN-1073. Next base: position 657 of record JBEKDW010000268.1, on the reverse strand, counting down.
TTGACGGGCATTTGCGCGATCGACGCCGAAGCGAGGTTTACCGCCGCCGGTTGTATTCCGGCGGCCGCCTGGCCGGCCTGGGCCGCCCATCCCAGCAAACCGCCCGGGAGCAACGCGCCATATTGGGGGATGGATCCGGCAAGGGTCAATCCGATGCATAACCCGACGGCAATTCCGCCGGCGCCGGCCGTGGTTTTTCCCAGGACGCTGCCCAGCAAGCTCAGGGCGACAAACGGCAGAGTCCACATTAACAGGAGGGCGTTCATCAGGATGAAATTCCCGGGCTCGAGCGGGCGGAATAGGATCCAGGTGTAGTAATAGGCGCCGATCCCCGCGAGGATGAAAGCTCCGAGATACATCAATCCCTGGGCCGCGAATTTCCCGGCGATGAACGCCCAACGCGGCATCGGCTTGCTGAGAATCATCGGAGCCACGCGGGTTTCCTTTTCGCCGACCACTGCGCCCATCCCCAGGAGGATGGCAAGGAGAAAACCGAACTGGTATAGATTCTTGATGTACTGGTTCATTGCGTCCGCCGCGCCCGGCTGCGGCATCAGCTTGGCGATCAAGTCCCCGCCCTGGATCGAGCGGAGGAGTTCCGGCGTGAGTTTTGACAGCAACGGGGATCCCATCCCAAAAAACAGAAACACCGCACCC
>JBEKDW010000267.1:0-3209 GCA_050014155.1 Anaerolineales bacterium | reverse complement strand
AGATGCGCAGAAAATCCTCACCGTCGGCGAAGCGGTGAAATACATCGAAGCCCGCCAGAAACCCGCGTAAGGCTTTATTTTCCGCTTGATAAAAAGACGTAGGGCCGTTCCACGGAACGGCCCTACGGGGTTAAAGAGGTTTTTGTTATTTCTTCGTGCAGATCGTTTGATTATATTGAATGGAACCCGCCGTTTCGCGACCTAATCGTTTTCGCGGATATGACGCGATTATTTTCACCCCTCGCGGATTTCCAACGACCGCAATACCAAACCCGGCTGGGTCACCCGCCCCGGATCTCTTTCGGGGATTTTTAGGACCGTATCCAGATTCTGGATCACCTTGCCAAAGACTGTATGGTGATTGTCCAGATGCGGCGTGGGCGCGAAGGTGATGAAGAACTGACTGCCGTTGGTCCCCGGTCCGGCGTTGGCCATGGAGAGTATGCCGGCGGAAGAGTGCCGCAGCGTTGGATGAAATTCATCGGCGAAGCGATAACCCGGTCCGCCGCGGCCGCTCCCCGTCGGATCGCCGCCCTGAGCCATGAACCCGGGGATCACGCGGTGGAAGGTTGTGCCGTCGTAGAAACCGTCGCGGGCCAGAAAAACGAAATTGTTCACGGTCCTCGGCGCCTGGGTGGCGTACAACTCGGCCTCGAACTCGCCCAGGTCGGTGTGAAACACGGCCGTGTATTTTTTCTTGGGGTCGATCGTCATCGCGGGTGGTGCGGAATATTGTTTGGACATTGATTCTCCTTATCAAGATGAATTGGTCAGGACCGCGTCTCTTATCGTCACCGATTCCTCGTCGCCCTAGCCGGGATCCTCGGAATGACATCCTCAGTATGTCATTCCGAGGACCGCGGAGCGGTCCGAGGAATCGGTGACTCATGGATGAAAAATCAATCTTGCCCCTCTGTCCGGAAGAAATCCCCTTCCAGTTCCTTCCAATCAGGTTGCCCATCCCAATGCAGTATAGAACCCAAAAGGGGATGAACCAAACGGATCTGTTCGGCGGCCTGGAGCGCCAGCACCCGCACCGCGGCGTGTGCGCCTTCCGAAGATCGCAGCCGGCAGAAGTGGAACGCCTCGCGCAAATTCATGCTCAATACCATCCGGCGCAAATATCCGTTGGGGACGACATAGGCCGCCGCATCGGGTCCCAGTGTTGTGTGCAGGGCGCGGTATTCATCGGCAGCACTCCCCATGGCGTTGTTGTACTCATCAAGGAATCCGGCTTCTTCGAACCAGCGTGGGGTGATGTAGCCCTGATCGCATCCAAGCGGCCCCGGCGTTTGAGACATCATGCGGTGGCGTTTGACTTCGAAATATGCCCCCTGATCCATCACGGCTTCGAACGTATAGGTGATATGTTCCAATTCGCGCAGCGGTTGATCGTGGTCGCCGAGGCCCCCGAGCAGCGCGTCGGCGAGGATGCGGCGCTCCTCGGGCGAGGCGTTGCGGATCCGGCGTGCGGACTCCTCCAGGCCCCATCCGCAGAAGCGGATGCCCGCGGCGGCGAGGGTGCGGTCTTCGGCGCCGGGTTCGTAATCGATCAGGCGCATCCAACTTCGCGGCGGATCCTCACGTGGCGCGGGAGATAACCCGAGGGGAGCGGAGGCGCGCCGGAACTTCTCCGGAAGATCCCGCAGGTAGGCGTTTTCCTCCGCATACTTCACCAGCGTCGGCACCTCGGCCAGGGCGGTCTGTTTAATCTCGGCGCCGATCGAGCGCACTTCGGCCAGCGGGTGGGAAAGCATCTTGCAGACGGCGTGCTCGAGCGCGCGGGCGTTGATCGTTATCCCGACGTTGGCGAGCACGCTCGCCGGAAGCAGGTAACGGCAAACGTCGACGTAGCAGGAACGGATCCTGCCCTCCCAGCGCGAATTGCTTTCCCCTTCCCGCCGCGGGAAGCGCGTCCGCGCTAGGCCGCCAACTGTTTCCAACGCGCGCGCGTATGTGTCCAGCAGCTGCCGGCAAGTCTCGCGGTACGGTTTTTCCAGCGCGCCGCCGATAACTTCCGGAGGCGCGAGAAACGCCCCGCTCGACCACTTCTGGTAGCGGGTGCTCTTTTCGGTGAAGGAAACCAAGCGGTTGGATTCGAGGCACTCGATGGCGAGGCGCGAAACGTTTTCCACCGCGATATGCAGCACGGCGTGCTCGGCCACGGAGGCGTGGCCGTATCCGACGACCCATTTCTCGTGGAACTCCGCGGAACGGGCGTCGCTCAGCTCGGCGGCATTCCGGTCAAAGGGTTCGGGGGAACGCGAGGTTTTGGCAAACGCCACCGCGATGGTCTCCGGCGAGAGATCGCGTTCCCGCAGCAGATACACCCGCCGGGAAAAATCGGTCACGGTTCCTCCTGAAGGATACGCCGGGCTTGCTTGATATCCTCCGTCATCTGCCGGCTCAGGGAGTCGCTGTCGGGAAACCGGCGCTCTTCCCGCAGCCGGCGGACGAATTCAACCTTAAGTGTCGCATCGTACAGATCGCCGTCGAAATCCAGCAGGTGAGCTTCCACCGTAAGTGCCGGAGTGCGTCCATCAGAAAAAGTCGGGCGGACACCGACGCTGGTGGCGCTCCGGTAACGTTTTCCTTCACGGACGGCCCACGTCGCATACACCCCATGGGCGGGGACGACCATCTCCGGCCAGATATCCAGATTGGCCGTGGGCACCGACATTTTCCGGCCGCGTCCCGCACCGTGCACAACCTTCCCGGACAGGGTATACCGGCGGCCCAGCAAAGCGGCCGCCTTCACGGCGTCCCCTTCGGCCAGCGAATCGCGAATTCGCGAAGAGGAAATCGGCCCATGCGTGTCAGCCAAAGGCGGAACAACATATAGCGCATAACCCCATTCGATGCTGTGATTGGTCAAATATTCGACGTTTCCTTCCCGCCGGTATCCGAAGGAAAACCCCGGTCCGCACCACAGAGAATGCAAACCCAAGTGTGACTTCAAGGATTGGAGAAATGTCTCGGCCGGAATAGCAGAGAACGCCCGGTCGAAAGTTTGCAGGATCACGGTGTCGAGGGGAATCTGCTCGAGGAGCGCAAGGCGTTCTTCCAGTGTGGAAAGGTAGCGAAATGGCGCGGATCCCAGCACGGCCCGCGGATGAGGGAAGAAGGTCAGGACCGCCGACGGCGCTCCGTCTTCCCTGGCCGCCTGCGCCATTTTCTCGAGCAGGTAACGGTGCCCGCGGTGCAGCCCG
>JBEKDW010000266.1:0-3271 GCA_050014155.1 Anaerolineales bacterium | reverse complement strand
TTTTTCCCTCCTGCGAGAAGCCCATGAGCGCCAGCCGCGATTGGAGGGACCAGCCGACGAACATGGCCAGCCCCACGCTGCCGTAGACCATGACATTTTGCACCCCCTGCAGAAGCCAATCCGGCGCACCCGCCGTTTCCGACGAGGGCAATGCGCCCGGACGCAGTAGGAAAACTCCGTAGACGAGGGCGACGATAAGCGGCGTAACGAGCTGCGACATGCTGCGCGGATCGCGGCGCAGGGTGAGAAAATCCTTGCCGACGATTCCGAGTACGGGCGATGGGATGAAACGCGCCAGGGGCGATGCCGAGGCGTTACGTACGGGCACAGCGGCGGCGAGAGCCGGAGAAACAGAAGGCTTCGCGGCGGTTCGTTTCTTTCTGCTTCCAACTTGCATCCTGGCCCAGCCGGTGTAATACAGGCGCTCGGCGGTGATAAGCGAGAGGTAGAACAATCCGCCCATCACCACCAGGGTGAGCGCCAGGAACAGAATGCCGCTGAGCCAGCGGCCCTGGCCCAGGTCCACCAGGCCGCGCCCGGGCCACGAAAGCGGGATCCAGGGCGAGTTGAAGCGGGTGATCAGATTCAGCGGAATTTGCTGCGCGCTGACTTTTGAATAATCCGGATGCATGGCGTTGAGGAAGTTGCCGGATTGCGAACAGAGGATGGAAACGACCGCGCCGACGGCGCCGAGTACCTCGGCCACGCGGCGGGCGGGGAAGATGCGCACCACGCCCATCACCAAAAAGCTCGATACGCCCGCTGCGGCCAGGGCCGTCAGGGCCAGCACGATTACCACCATTGGGTAATAGAGAAAGTTGTAGCCGCCCGAGGCGCCCAGCCCGAGAAGCACCGGCAGACCGAAAAGCGCCACCAGCCCGAAGTTCGGAAGGATCGCCTGAAGCTGCTTGGAGACGAACACGGCGCGGACGGGCACCGGCGCGCTGAGCAGAAAGTCCATATCCCCGGCCAGGTAGAGCGCCTGCAGCAACACGCCGAAACTGGAGAGCATCAGCGCGAGGAACGATCCCGCCAGGATGAGAACCGGAACGCTTTCGAGGAAAGGCGCGATCGACGGCTGGCCCTGCTCGGCCAGGAATTTCGCCAGGTCCGGCGAGCGCAGCAGCCAGAGCAGCAGCCAGCTGACGACAAACACGAAGACGGCAAAAATCAGGATCCCCACGTACAGGAGAATCATGCCGATCTTGCGGCGCAGCCGGCCCGCCCGGAACGTGCTGAAGGTGATCTCCACCTGCAGCCGGAGCAGCTTCCAAACGTAATGGATCAGGGAATATTTGGGATGAAGCGCGCCGGCGGTACCGTCGGTCATCGCAGCACCTCGGCGATCTCGGCCTCCTCGGCTCCCCCCGTGAGGGCGAGGAAGATATCTTCCAAGCTGCTGCCGCTCTTTCCCATGGAACGGAGTTCGTCCATCGTGCCCACCGCCACCAGATTGCCGTGATCGATGATGCCGATCCGGTCGCACATCCGCTCGGCGATTTCGAGGATGTGGGTGGAGAGAAACACGGCCGCGCCGCGGTCGGCCAGTTGCCGCAGGATGTCCTTGATCAGCCGCGCGGACTTGGGGTCCAGGCCGACGGTCGGCTCATCCAGAACCAGCACCTTCGGATCGTGGATCAGCGCCGCGGCCAGCGCGGTCTTCTGTTTCATCCCGTGGCTGTAGGAGTCGATCAGGTCGTCGCGCACGTCGGTCAGATCGAATAGTCTCAGCAATTCGTCGATACGCTCCTCGGCCTTGCCGCGTTTCATTTCATACAGGTCGCCCACGAAACGCAGGAACTCGCGGGCCGAGAGCTTCATATACAGGTTGGGCGTATCGGGAACGTAGCCGCTGACGGCTTTGGCTTGCATCGGCTGAGTCTGTACGTCGTAGCCGGCCACCTTCACGTCGCCGGATGTGGGCTGCAGCAGCCCTACGATCATCTTGATGGTGGTGGTTTTGCCGGCGCCGTTGGGCCCGAGGAATCCGAAAACCTCGCCGCCGCGCACGTCGAAGCTGATGTTGTTCACGGCGGCTTTGTCGCCGAACTGCTTGACCAGATTTTTGGTTTCAATCAAAAGGGATGAGTCCGCCATGGAGACCTCGATCTTTTTAGAATGGAGAATGTTTGTTCACCGGATGCCCATTGTACCGGAAGAACGCCGGCGGCAGGGCAGGGTCTATAGAATATACGGTGCCTTCTCCGGCAGGGTTGCCCGCAATCAAGTCTTCAAGCTTTTCCGGCTAATGTTGGATGGAGTTGTTGGTACGTTGCTAAGGATTAACCGCAACCGCTGGCTGTTCCGACGGCAGGCGCGTTTCGATCAGCGCGACGATCGCCGTTACGGCCAAGACGATCAATCCAAACACTAGGTACAGCCCGCGGCCGCCCAGGCTTTGCAGCAGCGGCCCGCCGAGGAATCCGCCCACGGCCGCGCCGACGCCAAACACCATCGCGCCGAAAAGCCCTTGCGCGGTGGCGGTCATTCCCGCCGGGGCGTTCCGGTTGGCGTATGCCACGCCCGCCAGCCACATCATCGGAAACGTGAAGCCGTTGAGCAGTTGGACGGCCACCGCCATCGCGGGCGTGGAGCTCGCAGCAAAGAGCAGCATGCGCAGGCTCGTGATGCCCATCGCGATCATGAAGAGTCCGTACGGTTGCAGCCGGCGCAGCAGGCGATGTCCGAAAAATAGGACCGGGATCTCGGTGATGGTGCCGATCGAAAGCGCGATTCCCATCAGCGAGGTCGGTGACCCCAATTCCTTCATGTACGGAAAGAAATAACTGTTCGCACCGGACAACGCCAGGCCGCCGGCGAGAGCGGCGATCAAGAAAAGGATCCAGCGCGGATTCGAAAGTAGTTGGCGCATTCCGCGCATCGCCGGAGGGGAATCCTTCGACGGGGCGTGGATGAAACCCCGGCTGAGAAGCAGCCCGACGAAGTACACCGCCGCGGCGCTCCAGAATCCCGCCCGAAAGCCGTAGCGGCCGACGAGCACGCCCGCCAGCGGCGCGGCGATCGCATAACCGATGGTTCCGCCCAGGCGGATGCGGCCGTAAAATTCCTTCTTCTCCGCGAGCATAAACATGGTGGCGTTGTCGGCGAAGGAGGACACCGGCGCGAAGAAAAAATTCAACGTGATCGAAGACGAAATTCTCAACGGCCAATACTCCGAACACTTCGCGCAACTCGCTGCCAGCATGGCCGGACGCGCCAAAAATTTTTATCGCCTTGCCCGCGAAACACTGCCCGCCGAGGATCGGCGCTC
>JBEKDW010000265.1:0-3297 GCA_050014155.1 Anaerolineales bacterium | reverse complement strand
AGGGAGGCCGCCGCCAGCGGCTGTTCCTCGAATGAGTCGAATTTCACGCTCAAGGGCGCGTTCAATTCGGTTTCCACAATGCGGCGGATATCCTCGAACTTTTCGGGGGGAACCTCGTCCTGCAAGCCGGCGAGTTCCTGGGTGATCTCCGGAGGGAGCACATCGAGGCGGCTGGAGAGGAATTGGCCGACCTTGATCATCAAACCGCCCATGCGAATGGCCAGAGCCCGGAAGTCCGCCGCGATGTGCTTCAGCCGGCCGGAGCGCGTACGCCGGGCAAGGGAACGCAAACCGACACGCGGGAGGAATAGCTCCCAAAAAATAAAATCGACGGCGGTGCCGGTAAAGAAGAACATAATCCGCCAATAGCGGGTGCGCAATCGGGATGCAGCCATCCAGCCTCCGGGAATTGGCGGCATTGTAACATCACCCCTCCTGTTCCTGCGCCAATGGTAGCCACTTGATCCATCTGCCGTCATATTTATGCTTACAAGGAATAATCATTCTGTATCAGGAGGAATTGGAGGATAATACCCTTTTTGAAGGTAACGAAAAATAACCATAAAATTGGCCGGATAAGCAAGTTGAGACAAAACGGGAAGGCCAGGGTGTTACGATAAGATCCTGGTTTGTTGCTTTATATTGGAAAGGTTGACATTGGGAGTAAGATTACATAGGAAAAGAAATTCCCGGGGGAAAAGTTTTCCCGCAAATTTCTTTAGGGTATTTAATATGAAAAAACAATTTCGCAGTGGATTGAAATCTTTGGTCATTGCGTCAGCGGGATTGTTAATATTGGCTGCATGCAGTCCTTCCACGGCAAACTCCAATCCACCGACGGCGCAAAATCCCGTAACTGCGATATCGCCTACGCCGACGATCGTCTCTGCTAAGCTTCCTTCCTCAACCCCGTTGCCAACTCCGACGGCTTCCAGCACGCCTGTCGTATCTACGACCGTGCCGGCCACAGAGCTCCCTTCTGTAACCCCCACGAATAATAATATACCGCTTGCGGCAGATCCAACTATCCGGATCGCCTTCGCAACAGGAACCACCTCCGGTTCTGTTCAGGGAACACTGTCATCCCAAGCGGTGCAATCCTACATATTGCGCGCGATGTGGAATCAGGTTATGTTCGTCTCGGCGACATCGTCGAATAATTCTGTCTACTTGGAAATCCATGGCGTATGGGATGGAATATATCTCACGCGTTTTTCCAATGCACGGACTGCCTGGCAGGGATGGCTGCCCCGGACGGAAGAATATATCATCAAGGTGTACAACAGCGGGAGCGCGGCCACTAGCTACACACTCTCCGTCGATATTCCGGCACGCATTCGATTTGCCACCGGCGCATACTCTGCGACAATTTATGGCCGCGGTTACGCAGCGAAGATCATCTCTTATGTGCTTTATGCGCGCGGCGGCCAGACCATGACCGCCACTCTATCCTCCGCAACAAATTCGGTATTCGTTTCGATCCATGGGTTCAGTGGCGGTCAATCCCTTGTGGATTCCTCCGCGGACGAGACTTCTTGGACAGGAACACTCCCGAGCACGCAAGAGTATATCCTTGAGGCGGTGCAAAATAGCACATGGGTAAGTTATACGCTTACCGTCACCATTATTTAATTGTCGAAGTCATCCCGCTTGTTACCTTTCGATGACTTCCCCGCGTTGGCCGCTTGATCCATCCACCAGAAACAGGGCTTAACCGTAGGGGGATAATTAATGCAGCCGGGATAGGCTGGTTTTAACTATCGTCGGTTTTTATTAATCCGATTTTCCAGGGAATTTAACTTATGGTTGGAGTGAATCCCCAAGCCGCATTCGCTTGTCGATGCGGAAGAAATGAAACGACATCCTAGTTAATTCTCGCAGGCAGAATCCAGCGTATCTACGGAGCCCGTCCTCCCCTGCCGGAGGAGCGATGCCGAATGTTCGTGTCTTATCTTTCTGCAGATTGAGTAAAATATCCGACGGTGGAGTAAAGTAACCGGATCGGTTCGCCGAGCAGGCCATCTACATCGATGACCGGATACAATGCGTTCAGCTCGCGGAAGGTCTATGGATTTACGGCATCCGGATTACGGATTGCCGATCAACGTTCGCGAAACCGGCTTCGATCGGATTGAAGCATGACGAAGGATGAATCCATGAATCCAGCCAACCCTAGCATCCTGACTATCAACGGTGGTTCGTCGAGCATAAAGTTCGCGTTGTTCCAAGTAGAATCCCCTCTGCGGCGGGTTCTGGAGGGCAGGATTGAGCGGATTGGAATGCCCTCTCCCAACTTTGTGGTGAAAGGTCTGAATCCGGCCGATAACTTCTCGCGGCCGGTGGTTGCGCCGAACCACAAGGTTGCGGTTGGTGCGCTGATGGATTGGGTCGAAGAACGAACCGGACATGGCGAATTGACAGCAATAGGGCATCGCGTAGTGCATGGCGGACCGAAGTACAGCGAGCCTCAGCTCATCACGGCGGAGATGGTGGAGGTGTTGCATCAGCTCGAGCCATTCGATCCGGAACATTTGCCGGAAGAGATCCAACTGACCGAGGCGTTTCATCGCCGGTTTCCCGGTCTACCACAGGTAGCTTGTTTTGATACGGCGTTTCACCATGACATGCCCCGCGTGGCGCGTCTCTTGCCGATCCCGCGCCGGTATGATACGAAGGGGGTTCACCGCTATGGATTTCACGGTTTGTCGTATGCATTCCTGATGGAAGAGCTGATGCGCTTGGCCGGACCGCAAACGGCACGAGGCCGGGTCATTCTCGCTCACCTCGGCAACGGGGCAAGCTTGGCGGCGGTGCACGGTGGTAAATCCATGGATACCTCCATGAGTTTCACGCCCACGGCGGGCGTCCCGATGAGCACCCGCTCGGGCGATCTGGATCCCGGGCTGGTTTGGTATCTGGCGCGAACCGAGCACATCGAACCGAAGCAGTTCAACGAGATGGTCAATTATCAGTCCGGGTTGCTCGGAGTATCCGAGACCAGTGCCGACATGCAGGAGTTGCTTGCCCGCGAGACCGACGATGTGCGGGCGGCTGAGGCGGTTGCATTGTTTTGTTACCAGGTGAAAAAATGGATCGGCGCCTTCGCCGCGGCGCTGGGTGGATTGGATACGCTGGTATTTGCGGGCGGGATCGGGGAAAACGCGCCCAAAGTCCGGGCGCGGGTTTGCGACGGGCTGGGATTTCTTGGCATCGAAATCCTCGAGAAGGAAAACGCGGCGAACGCCGGTGTGATTTCTTCCGATGCCAGCCGGGTTACGGTCCGTGTCATTCACACGG
>JBEKDW010000264.1:0-3322 GCA_050014155.1 Anaerolineales bacterium | reverse complement strand
AAACATTTCATGGCTGTTGATCGGATCGAAAAATTGGCTGTATTGGGTGAGATAACGGATCCCGCTGCCGCCGGAAAATGAGATGACTTTATATTCGGCGCGGAATTCTTCCGCCGCATTAAAAATGGGCAGAAGAGGCAAAGCCCCCTTCGCCGGGAGCGCCCCACCGGCGATGAGCTGCTGCAACGCGGCGACATCCGCGTCGATGATGTCCGGAGCCAATGCGTGGAAATCCTGGACCGGATACACGTCGATATGAGCGGGGAAGAAGGTGTTGGGGAGAATATATCCCTGGAATGTTACTTCCGTAAATTGCGGGTTGACCGCAAAGCCCGGATCACTCGGCGATCCCGCCGCGGGAACGGTCTTGCATTGAAAACCCGAAGCCAAAGCCGGATCCAGGTTCAGGGTGATTTCGTTGCAGGACACGTTCGGGGTGGCGCTGGGTGCGAGCGTGACGGTCGGCGTGTCGGTGGCCGGGATGGCCGACGTCGGCGTGCCGCTGACGGTCGAAACGGTCGCTGTCGGTAGATTACAGGCAAACACAAAGATCAAAACAGGAACAAACCAGTAGAATATTTTCTTCATTATTCCTCCTTGTTCACGCGGCTATTATATATGGAAACCTCCGAGGATGTCTTCCTCCCCGCGAAGTGAAATTCCCATAGGAAACGTCCGGATCTATCACCCCGGTGGATGCGGATGGAAACCGTCGGATTTCAATGATTTGGATATTTCGTGATCCCATCCCTGCATGGGTATTAATTTCCAGCTTCCTAGTGGAATAAGTTGGATGATTAGCGTCTCCTGTAAATAAGATTGTTATCAGGGTGGGTGATCCCGCGATCCGAAGTGCGGATCGCGGGACGGGAGAGGGCTTTAATATTGATTCAATACTTAACAGGTTGCGTGATGTTAATATTGTTCCTGCTTGAGCGGGTGATCCCGCACCCCAAAGATCAAGGTGAGGGGTGTGGGACGGGAGAAGGCTTTAATATTGATTCAATACTTAACAGGTTGCGTGATGTTAATATTGTTCCTGCTTGAGCGGGTGACGGGATTCGAACCCGCGAATGCTTGCTTGGGAAGCAAGTGCCTTACCACTTGGCTACACCCGCGGGAAATTGCTTCCGCGTGGAATCGGACCATGAAACGCCGAGCGCGTGCCTGGGTTTGCCGTCCCCCGCTCGCGGAAACGGATTATAGCCACCCGATCAAAGAGCGTCAACCTGTGGAACGCGGTTTCACTACGGGGCCTTGCGGGGTGTCCATGACAATCCACCCCAGATGCTCGATCTTTTTTCGGAGAGAATCGGCTTCTTCATAATTCCCCGCATTCCGAATTCGCTCCCGGTCCCGGACAAGCACGAGCACTTCCTGCGGCGTCACAGCGGTCATATCGCGCGACGCGCGTTTGCGCAGGACGTCCTCCCAGAGATCATCCTCCACCCCGAAAGGTTTGGACGGAATGGAGTATTCTCCGATTTCCCGGAGCGGGAATTCCCCGCCCGAGAAATGGACGAGCTCGCGCCCGTTCTTAAGAATGGTGGCAGCCCCCTTTCCTTCGACGTGCCCCATGCCGCGCTCCCAATCTATCGTCAGCGTCGTGTGCTCGTCGAGGCCGAGGACGACCGCGCCCTCCGGTAGCAGGTCCAGAAGAATTTGGAAACGCTCCCGGCCGACGAAGCATCGGCTGGTATCCAGTTCCTCGCCGCCCTCGGCGTTGTTCCAATGGGAGACCAGGATCAGCTTCCAGCCCAGCGCCCCGAAGAGATCCAGCCCCGGTTTCCAGTGCGGGTCTTCTCCGGCTTTGTAGATTTCATATACCGGCAGCGCCCACGCGCCCACGGCGATCATCGCGGCGCTGGCTGCAACAAACGTCGCGCCCTGCTGCCAGGCCGCAAGGATCATCCGCCAGGCCAGGCTGTGATCCAATTGGCGGACCGTATACGAAGGACTGCCCGCGCCGAAATAAATCCAATCCGTGATCGGAAGCGGCTCCAGGATTTCGGGAGAATCCGGGCTCAACGGGGTGCCTTTCCTCCGCGCGGGGATGACGCTGATGCGCGGGCTTTTTTCGCCTAACTTCGTCCGCAGAAAATCGGCCACCCGCCCGGCCACCTGCGCGGAATTCGGTTCGAATCCGGCGGGAGTCTCCAGGATGGAAATCCGAAAGGCTTTGTCGAACCCGCCAGCCAGCTTCTGAAAAACAAGGCCACCGGTGGGCGACGTTTCCCCCGAACCGAAAAAAACCACGTTTCCGAGCGGCATAACCCTCCCCGGCGACCGAGTGTATCATCAAATCGATTGTCTTATAATGAACGCCGCATCGTAGAAAGAGGCAAACGGGTTGGAAATCCATAAAGTTCCGTTGGGAAAAACGGGGATAACGGTTCCACCGCTTGGCATCGGCGCCTGGTCGTGGGGCGATCGGGTGTTCTGGGGTTATGGAAAGGGGTACGACGAGGCCGATGTTCGCGCGGCGTTCGACGCCTGCATGAACGCAGGGATCAATTTCTTCGACACCGCCGAGGTATACGGACTGGGCCAGTCGGAAAAAATGATCGGCCGGTTTCTGCAAACCGAACGGCGTCCGGTGCAAATCGCCACCAAGTTCTTTCCGTTCCCCTTCCGGCTGACGCAGGGAAGCTTTCTTCGCGCGCTTCGCGGAAGCCTGCGCAGGCTGGGTGTTAAATCCGTGGATCTCTATCAGATCCATCAGCCGTTTTCTCTTATGTCCAATACGGTCCAAATGGGGGCGATGTCCAAGGCCATCCGCGAAGGTTTGATCCGCGGGGCGGGAGTCTCCAATTACGATGTGGAGCGGACCCGTCAAGCTGCCAAGGCGCTTGCGGCGTTCGACCTTCCACTCGCTTCCAACCAGGTGTCGTTCAGCCTGTTGAACAAGACGCCGGAAAGGAGCGGGTTGCTTTCTCTTTGCCGCGATCTCGGGGTGAGCGTCATCGCGTACAGTCCGCTCGCAATGGGGATGCTTTCCGGCCGGTATACGGCCTCTTCGCCGCCGCAGGATTTCCGCCGCGGCCGCTATCCCAGTGAACTCCTCGCGCGATTACCGACGCTGCTGGGCCTCATGCAGGATATCGGCCAAACGCACGGCGGACGGACCACGGTGCAGGTGTCGTTGAACTGGGTGATGGCCAAGGGTGCCATCCCCATCCCGGGAGTAAAGAACCTTCATCAGGCGGAAGACGCGCTCGGCGCACTCGGATGGCGGCTTTCGGCCGCGGAAGTGGCCGCGCTGGATACCGCCAGCGACCGAGTGCAGCGCGGGTAGACCGGTATCACCCGGATACCGGTTTAC
>JBEKDW010000263.1:0-3322 GCA_050014155.1 Anaerolineales bacterium | reverse complement strand
CCTCGCGCCGGCGCAGATGAACGGGCAGGTTTTCGCCGTGGTCTTGCTCGCCGTGGCCGCCGCCGAAACAGCCGTCGGCCTTGCGCTGATCATCTCGATCTATCGCCTGCGGAAAACCGTGCTGCCGGAAGAAATGGATTTGTTGAGAGGATGAACCCGACCTAACACCCACTCCCCCGTTCCCTCTCGCCCTTCCCATTATGGGAAGGGCGAGAGGGATGCAGGGGTGAGGGAGTTAGGTCAGTCGTACACGACCATGCTTGCCACGATCGCCTTTTGGATACCACTTCCACCGCTCTTGGCCTTCGCCGTGATTTTGCTGTCCACGCGGAGGAGCCGCGCGCTCAGCACGGTCGTTGCCGTCGGGATGCTCGCGCTGTCCTTCGCCGGTGCGCTGATCCTGATCGGCGGCGCGTTGCAAAGCAACGACCTGGCGGGCAAACCGATCACGCAATCGATCGTATGGATCCCGGGAGCGGCCGCGAATGCCGATGGCGCAATCCGAATCGGGGTCCTGGTCGATGGACTGACCGTGCTCACCCTCTTCTTCGTCGCCATAACCTTACTCGCGATCTTCCTTTATAGCATCGGCTACCACAACTTTGGCCAGCCCCAAGGCCGGGAAGACATACCCGGCCTGCCTCCGGGCGGCACGCTCGTCGAGAAATGCGGCAGATCCGTCCGCGTCCCCTCGGTCGAACCGCTGTATTCGCGTTTCTTCGCCTTCATCTCGCTCTTTGCCTTCGGGATGTTGCTTCTGGTGCTTGCGGACAACCTCGTCACCTTCTTCATCGGCTGGGAGGTGATGGGGCTGTGCTCCTATTTGCTGATCGGATTCTGGTTTGCGCGTGAGCGCGCGCGCCGCGCAGCGGTTAAGGCGTTCCTGGTCACCCGTATCGGCGACGTGCTGATGCTCCTGGGGCTGGCGCTGTGCTGGCAGTTCAGCGGCAGCCTTTCCCTGCGGGAGATCCTCGGCGCGGCGAATCTTGCGCGCATGACCGCCGCTCCTTCCGGCGTGTTCGGGCTGAGTGCGGCCGGGCTGGCGGCGCTGCTGCTGCTGGCAGGGACGGTCGGCAAGAGCGCGCAGTGGCCATTGCACGTATGGCTTCCCGACGCGATGGAAGGGCCCACGCCGGTCTCGGCGCTGATCCATGCGGCGACGATGGTTTCAGCCGGCGTGTATCTGCTGCTGCGGGCCGCCCCGCTGCTAACGGCCGCCGGGTCGCCGGCGACGGACGTTGCTGATTTAATCGGCGCCTTCACCGCGCTGCTGGCCGCAACGATCGCGCTGACACAGAACGATATTAAGCGTGTGCTGGCCTATTCGACGATCTCCCAGCTTGGGTACATGGTCGCCGCTGCCGGGATTGGAGCGTATGCGGCCGCCGCCTTCCACCTGGCGATGCACGCCTTCTTCAAGGCGCTGCTTTTCCTCGGCGCGGGTTCGGTCATCCACGGCGCGGAACATGGCGCGGTACACGCCGGCGAAAGTACGGATGTGCAGGATATGCGCGCGATGGGCGGGCTGGCCGGGCGAATGCCGCTGACCTTTATTACGTTTCTCGCCGGAGGACTTTCGCTGGCCGGGTTCCCGCTGCTCACCGCCGGGTTTTGGTCCAAGGATGAGATCCTTTCTTCCGCCTTTCATTCCTCGACGGCGGTCTTTATCGTCCTTTCGGTTTCGGGGCTTCTGACGGCGTTTTACGTGGCACGCCAGCTCACGCTCGTTTTTCTGGGCACACCGCGGAGCGGTGCGGCGGCGCATGCCGCTGAGCCATCACGTTGGATGCTCGCGCCGCTGGCGGTTCTCGGGCTGTTTGCGGTCGCCGCTGGTTGGGCGGGAATCCCGAAGGATTTTCCGATCATCGGAGGAATCGTTCCCGATTGGATCGGCCGGCTTGTCCGTCAAGCGACCCCGCTTTCGCCTGCGGCAATCAACCGTCTGATGGAGACGCGTTCGCCGATTTGCTGCACGTTGGTTGCTTCGGAACCATATCCTTTTGCCATCGGGGTGCTGGTTGTATCCATCGTCGTTTCACTCGGCGGGTTGTTCCTGGGTTGGCTGACGTACCGCCGTTACCGGGCGGGACAGAAAGATCCTCTGGAGATGGTCCTCGGACCGGTATACGGTTTTCTGCAGGCGGGTTGCCGGTTTGATGATCTGTACCGGATCGTTTTTATCACCCCGGTCCGGTGGATCGCGGACGTGCTGGTTTCCGAATGGATCGACCGCAGTATTCTGGACGGGATTTTACACACGGTCGGCCGGGCAGCCGGCGGCTTGGGCCGCGCACTGCGCCGCTGGATCGATCTGCCGCTGATTAACGGCGGCGCCGACCGGCTGGCGGAGGAGACCAAACGCACGGGCGGAGAATTGCGCGCGCTGCAGAGCGGCCGGGTGCAGGAATATTTGCTCATTGGACTAGTCGCCTTCGCCGCCTGCGGCGCGGCGCTGCTGTACAGGATGTTGACGATGCCGTAAGGAGACCATCCTTTTCCTCTCTCCCTCGATCCTTTCTTCTCGAAGATTGGACCAAGGTAACCCTCTCCCCCTTCCCGTATAACGGGAAGGGGGAGAGGGAATGGGAGCGGGGGATGGGATGGCGGCCGATAAAAAATGTTCGACCTTATTGCTCACCATCTGCTCTCTCTGATCCTTTTCGCGCCCGCGCTTGGGGCGGTGCTGCTGTTCCTGCTGCCCGGACGCGAAAAGCTGCTGCGCGGTTTCGCGCTGGGCGCAAGCCTCATTCCCCTGGCGCTATCCATTGGACTGTGGATTGGATACAACAGCTCGGCTGCGGGCATGCAATTCGAGGAGCGGCTGGCGTGGTATCCGGCGATCGGATCGGAGTACCACCTCGCGGTGGACGGACTTTCTATTCCGCTCGTCTTCCTCGCGGCTCTGATCACCCCGCTCGCTTTGCTGGTGGCCTTCAATGTTAAAGAAAGGATCCGCATTTTCCTTGCGCTGTTCCTGCTCCTGGAAACCGGGATGCTGGGTGTATTCCTCTCGATGGATTTGCTCCTATTCTTCGTCTTTTGGGAACTCGGGCTGGTGCCGATGTACTTCATCATCCATCTTTGGGGCGGGGAGAAACGGGATTACGCCGCGCTGAAATTCCTGCTCTTCACCATGGGCGCGTCGCTGGGCCTGCTCCTGGCAATCCAGGTGATCCGACTGGCTGCCGGATCGTTCGACCTGCGAGCGTTGTTTTCCGCCTGGCCGGCGTTGACGAGTGGAACGTTTTTTGGGATGCCGATGTCCACTGTGAAGGCGCTGACGTTCTGGGGCATGGTGATCGCCTTCGCGGTGAAGCTTCCG
>JBEKDW010000262.1:0-3334 GCA_050014155.1 Anaerolineales bacterium | reverse complement strand
TCCGACTCCAAAGAGCATGGCGATGATTACCAGCAGCAGCATTCCCTTTTGAACAAGATCGTGCACATCGGCCATGTGCTTCATTTCGCGGTCGTTGTAAAGCGGCGAACCGCCGGGCAGGGTGAATTGCGAAAAATAATTGGGCCCCTCCCCGGAGAGTAAATAATTGGCGGAAATCTCCGCCCAATGAATCCGTTCCTGCGTGGTGAACCCGAACTCATCCGGCGGAAAACCCGGGCGCTGATATTCCACGATCACAAAGGCCGGGAACAGCATGATCCGGACCCAGAGCAGCAGGACCAGGAAGGGGAACAGGATGATCAGGATGGTGCGGACAAATAGTTTCACGGCGCCTCCGTTCTTATTGAGGAGCCAGTTCGCCCAGCTGGCCGGAGAGGACAAACTGGATCACCATGGCGTTGGTAAGCTGTTCGATCGGCGCGCGGTCGTCGGTGAAGACCATCCCCCCGGTGGGGGTGGACTGCAAGTTCTCGATGGTCCACTCCAGGACGGTCAGGAGATCCTGCGGGACGCTCCCGGCCGTTTTCACCGCGCGGTAATTCTCAAGCAGATTCTGCAAAGGGCAGGTTTGGACGGTGGCGTAGAGAATGCTGTTCATGCTGTAGGGAACGTCAACGACGAACACGCTCGGGAAGACTGCCTCAAGAGTGGCCGCCAGGCCATCGATTAGCCGCCGGTCGTCCGGCAGCCGGGCAACGTTGATCGTCACCACGCCGTCGGGAGCCAGGTGCGCACGCACGGTGCGGAAGAATTCGACGGTCGTCAGATGCGGCGGAATGTAAGGCGGCCGATAGGCGTCGATGGCGATCACCGAAAACGTGTTCCGGCTGTGCGCGAGCCCCCATCGCCCGTCCACCGCAAGGGCGGCCAGGTTCGGTTCGGTCATCCCGAAATATTTCCGTCCGATATCGATGATGGCGGGATCGATTTCGTATCCCTCGATCGGGATCGGGCCGTAGATTTTCGTGAACTGGTTGGCGCTTGTGCCGGCGGCCAGCCCGACGATGGCGAGCGATTTCACCTGCGCGGCGGTGCGCGGCGGTGCGTTGAAGAAGGGCGCCGCGAGGAAATAATCCCACGTCCCTTCAGTCAGCAGGACCGAGGGGGAATAGACGGAATGGGTTCCCTCTCCTTCGTTCAGCCGAAGGTAGCGTATACCGTCCCGCTCGATCACCTGAATATAGTTATAGGCGGATTCTTTTTCGAGGATCATCCCGGCGGTGTCTTTGATCGGCCGGCCGGTGCCGAGCCAATACAGCGCGGCGAGCGCCAGGGGCATCCACAAATGCCATAGCGCCATCCGCCGGTCCGAGAGCCACAGGCCGATCAACCCGACTGCCAGGAGCAGCGCGGAAAAAGTGAAGAACGTGCGCGCGGTGCCGATGGTTGGAATTAGCCACAGCACCGGTAGGAACGTCCCGACGATCGACCCGAGCGTGGAGATGGCATACAGCCGGCCGGATACATTACCGGCTGCCTGCACGTCGCGGATCGCCAGCCGGATGGCGAATGGTGAGACGCAGCCCATCAGGGTGACCGGAACGGAGAAGAGGATGAGCACCGCCCCGAACGAGCCGATCACTACCGATGCGTTCAGCTTCTCCACGGCGGAGGCGGCTGCGATCAGCACGGGATGGCTGATCACCGGAACCACCGCTGTGGTCAATGCCGCCCAGGCCATGATCCGGTAAAACACGGTCGGGTTCGGGTTGCGGTCAGCCCAGCGCCCGCCGATAAAATATCCGGCGGTCAGGTAGACCAGGATCAGGCCGATGATGTTGGCCCAGACCAGGTTGCTTGTGCCGAACACGTTGCCCAGCAGACGCGAGGCGGCCAATTCCACCGCCAGCGCCGTCATGCCGGATACAAAAACCGCCAGTTGGAGGAAACGCGGGATTCCTTTCACGGAGGCTCCAGGTTGAGGAATGGCTGATTATACCCGGAGCGGAGGTTGGGTTGGAAAAAACCGTGACTTCCAACCTCACTTCCTTCCGCTATAATCCGCGCGATGTCCATCTCCACGTTTTCTCCGCGCGACCATCGGCGCAACCGTCTCGGGTTTGTCATGGACTATGTCTTCTTCAGCGTCGGTCTGACGTTCGCGGGGATCAATACCACCTTGCCGGCCTTCGCCGCACGGCTGACGGTGAACCCCCTGTTGATTGGCCTTGTGGGGGCGGTATGGAATTGTGGCTGGCTGTTGCCGCAGATGTTCGCGGCCCGCTACCTCTCAACCGCCCCGCGCAAGATGCCCTTCATCCTTTTCTTCTCCTGGATCGGCCGGCCGGTGTTTCTGTTGTTCGCGTTGTACCTTTTCCTCAGCGGCGCGGTCTGGCCGGCGGCGACGCTCCTCCTGCTGTATCTGGCCAGCTTCTATTTCAGCTTCACGGATTCCATAACCGGCGTGGCATGGTTCGACCTGCTCGGGAAAGCCCTCTCCAACCGCGAACGCGGCCGGTTCATCGGACTGGGGCAGGCGGTTGCGGGGATCCTATCGGTTGGGGCGGGGGTCATTATCCGCTGGGTGCTGGAATCTTCCGGCCTGGGCTTTCCGAATAATTACGCGGTTATTCTGGTCTTTGCGGATGTGTGTTTTCTGCTTTCGCTGGCCGCCATCTATCTCGTTCGCGAGCCGCTCGAAAAGGTGGCGTCGGAACGCCAGAAGATGACCGATTACCTTCCGGGGCTGGTGCAACTTCTCCGGCGGGATAGGATGTTCCTGCGGGTGAACGTCGCCCGCCTGCTGATTGGACTGTGCGGACTGGCATCCCCGTTTTTCGCGGTGTACGCGCTCCGCGTTTTGAATCTGCCGGAGGGCGACGTGGGATGGTTTGCCATCGCCCAAACGATCGGCCTGGCTATCGCGGGCTTGTTACTGGGCAGTTTGGCCGAACGCAGAGGTTCGGTCAGCGTGGTCCGTATCGTCGGCGGGATCTACCTGACGGCCCCGATTTTCGTTCTGGCGGCCGGCGCCTTGGGGTCGAATCAAATGCTCGCCACCCTCCTGATGGCGGCGGCTTTCCTGATGCTCGGGATGGGCGACGGTTCGATCATGTTAGGTTTCCTAAATTACATTCTGGATATCGCGCCGCCGGACAAGCGTCCGGTATACGTCGGGTTAACCAATACGCTCGCCGGAGCCACGGTTCTCTTTCCGTTCCTCGGCGGCATATTGGTGGATGGGGTCGGGTATGGGATTGTCTTTGTCTTGGCTGCCGTCGGGGTTGCCGCCGGATGGGCGGTGGGTGCCTCCTTGCCCACTCTAGCGGTGCCGCCTGCCGGCAGTGATCAATCGCAGGCGGGGATTTCCAGT
>JBEKDW010000261.1:0-3337 GCA_050014155.1 Anaerolineales bacterium | reverse complement strand
GGCCGATAAAATTCGGAACCACCCGGCCGTCGTCGAGGCGCATCCGCGGGCCGTAGGTATTGAAGATGCGGACGATCTTCGTATCCAGATTATGATACCGGTAATAGGCCATGGTCATCGCTTCGGCGAATCGTTTCGCTTCATCGTAGACCGACCGCGGACCGACCGGGTCGACGTGCCCCCAATAGGTTTCCTTTTGCGGATGCTCAAGCGGGTCGCCGTAGATTTCCGATGTCGACGCGAGCAGGAACCGGGCGCCGTTCGCTTTGGCCACCCCGAGCATGTTGTGCGTTCCGAGCGCGCCGGCTTTTAGGGTTTGAATTGGCAATTGCGGATACCCATATGGGCTTTCGGAATTGGGGCTGGCTGGGGACGCGAAATGCATGACCGCGTCCACCTTTCCCGAAACCTCGATGGTTTTGGAGACATCGTGTTCGATTAACCGGAAGCGCGGGTTGGAGGCGAGGTGTGCGATATTTTCTTTCGAACCGGTGATGAAGTTATCCAGCCCGACCACCTCGTGGCCTTCGGCCAGTAATCGGTCGCATAGATGCGACCCGATAAACCCTGCTGCCCCGCTTAATACAATACGCATGAACTCTCCTGAATGATCCCAGCCCCCCGAGGGGATCCGCTGCTGTGAGGTCTACCGCCAATCCACCGCCGTCACCTGGCCGTCCCCGGTAAGTTGCGATCCCTGGCCCGTCGCCACATCAACGATCCAAAGGTTGCCTTCGTAGATCAGCGCGATTTGTGATCCGTCGGGGGACCATTTAACTTCGCCGGTATCCTGCGGGCTCAGGCCGGTTTCGCCCTCCGGTGGGAAGAGAGCGCGGAGATTGCTGCCATCCCGGTCTGCCATCATCAGGCGGTACTTGCTGCGATCGCTTTCGAGCGGACGGACGGCCTGGAGAAACGCCACATTATACCCTTGCTCGTACGACAGGTTCTGCAGCGGGCCGGGAACGGGAAAGGCGAACATTCCCGCGCGCTCGGACAGCAGGATCGGGGTGCTCCCATCCGCGGGAACCGCTATCAAATCGAACACCGGGCTTTCCTCCGGAGATTCCGCGGCGGCCATCTCCCCATGGCGCACCGTGAAAAGAAAGGCGCCGTCGGACGACCAGTAAATCGGTGGGAGCCAGACCCAATCCGCCAGGGTGCGGAACGGCGTGATGGCCAGGAGCGGGTGAAGCAGTCCGCCGGTTTTGGAGATCCATCCGATTTCATCCGGGCGCGAATAGGCCAACCGCGATCCGTCCGGCGCCCAGGCGAACTCCATTCCCCACCATGAATAGGAACCCTCGGAGTGCGGCGCAAGCAGAGTTTGTTCCGCGGAGGGATTCTTCTTTTCGTCGAAGGAGATCATCCGCAGATCGTTGAGGGCCTGCCAACCAGGCGCAGCCGATATCGGTTGGACCGTGGAATAGGCGATGGTGCGTTTATCGGTCGGCGACCAGCCGGCGAAGTGCACCACGTTGGAGACCGCCAGCGGGAAGGGCGGATCGCCCCCGAGGACCGCGACCACGTAAAGCGCATTGATCTGCCCTTCCTGATTGCGGGAGAACAGCAGCCATTGCCCGTCCGGCGAAAGCGAGAAGATCCGCGAGTCCAGATCGCCGGAAGCCGCCAGCGGGTAACGGTTGCTCGAATCCCGGGAAAGAATCCAGGCGTTGCCCGAGTCCACATAGACAAGCGACCCGCGCAGCGCGACGGCATGGAAGGACGCGGTTGCCCCGATCATGAGAATCTCGGGGATTGAATCCTTGAGGATGGTTGTGCGGAGCGGTGTGCGGGAGGTTTCCACGCCGTCTTCGGACAGGATCCGATAGGTGATTTCCTGCGTGCCGTTTTGCCCGGCCTGCACCAGCCGGGTCTCGTCGGGTGGAAGGGCTTCGTTGCGGACGATGCGGCGTTCGAAGGGAATCGTCACCTGTTGGACTTCGAAGGATTCCTTCACCCGGATGACCCGGATGGTGGTTCCGTCCGCCAGCAAGGAATACAACGGCGGGGTCACCCGGTCCAGTGCACCGAGCGTGATCCCGGCCTGTGCCAGGACGTTGGCCACCGTCGTGCCCGGCGCAATGCGCAGGTCGCGGCGCTCGCTGTCGGCGATCAGGCTCACGGTAACATCGGGTGCGCGTACCTGGGGCGAAGCGCAGGTTGCGAGCAGGAAGGAAATCAGGACGAGCGCGGCTGATATATGCGGGAATCGATCGCCCCGGACGGATTTTCGTGCGGGTGGGCGGGGGGAAGGCGCTGGTATAATCTTTCGGGACATACGGAAGGAAGACGGGGCCGGAAGATTCCGGCGAAAGTCAGCGCAGGATCCCGCGGATCGCGATCTGTCCATCTCCGACGAGAACCTCCTGAGCGAGGAAACCGGTGGCGATCGGTCCGACCTGGCCGGTGAATGCTTCGGTCAGAACGTCCGAAACAGCCGAGAGCAGGCCGGCGGGCAAATTCAACGGCCCGACCTGAGCCTGCTCGAGAACGAAATTTATTTTTCCCTGGTCGGTCACATCCGGGCGCAAGCGCAGGATCGCGGAAGCGGAGGCGTCGCTGGCGGATAAAATCCCGTAAATCTGGATTCGTCCGTCGCGCAAAAATACCTGCGCCGAATGGAAGCTGTTGTTGGGATTGGCTTCGAGTTTTTGCTGCAGGTAAGCGGTCAATTCCGCTTCCGAAAACACGACAACGACGGTCTTATCCGGCGACAGCGCGACAGCATCAGACCAGGTTTTCTGGATTGATTGCGCGTCACCCACCGGGGTGATTTCCGGTCCGGGCGGTTCGGGCCCGCCGAGGTAGACCGTACAGGCCAGGGCCGCCAGGACTACGCCGATAACGCCAAAAACCGGCGGGAAGACCTTACGGAAAGTTGCATTCACGGAGCACCGCCTTGAGAAAAGCGAACTTCTCCATTCCGAGGAAGATTATAGCATGACGAATCACGTCGACGAGCAACCGTTATCCATAGCGGCGCGCCTTGAAAGCATTCTTTTCGTGGCCGCCGAGCCGGTGCCGGTTCCCGTTCTGGCCTCCGCCCTGGATGCCGACGATCGCGCGGTGGAAGACGCGCTGGAATCCCTGGATCAGGAATACCGCACCCGCGGGTTGAAGATCCTGCGCATGGGAGACCGGGTCCATATCACCACCTCTCCGCGTGCCGCCCGTACGGTGGAAAAATTTCTCGGCATGGAACATACCATCGGTTTGAGCCGGGCTGCGCTGGAAACCCTGGCGATCCTGGCCTACAGACAGCCGCTTACCCGCCCCCAGATCGATTCGGTCCGTGGGGTGAACACCGAAAGCGTGCTGGAAAACCTGATGGCCA
>JBEKDW010000260.1:0-3340 GCA_050014155.1 Anaerolineales bacterium | reverse complement strand
CCCTGGATGATGCATTAGCCGCGAACGCGCTATATCGAAGCCTGATCGAAATCGCCGGGGCATTGCCGATCAGCTCGCTGGCCGAGATCGTGCGTTACGGGCAGAATGTGGAGTGGGGGGGCGGAAACGTGCTGGAGGAAATATATTCCCGGCGCCTCAAGGAGGAGGGGGCGATCGCGAAAACTCCCGGCGTCCGCTTTCCGGTTTTTGAACCCGCTCCCCGGCTGGAAGGGCGTGGCGGATCGGCTGCGAAGGCGGCTCCGGTGGTGGATCTGAGTGAAGAGGGCGCGGAGCTTACGCCGCTGGACACGGAGGAAATCTCCGCCGTGCTGGATCAGGGCGGGCCGTTTGCCTCCCAGTTTCCGGGATATGAATGCCGTCCGGAGCAGGTACAGATGGCCGCGGCGGTGGCCCGCGCGTTGTCCGTCGGAACCCATTTGATGGTCGAGGCGGCCACCGGCACCGGCAAAAGCCTGGCGTACCTGGTTCCGGCCGTGTATTGGGCGCTGCGCAACGGCCAGCGCGTTGTGATCTCCACCAATACGATTAACCTGCAGGACCAGCTCCTGCAGAAGGATTTCCCCGATCTGGTTCGAGTCCTCGGTCTGGAGGCGCGGGCTGCCGTGTTGAAAGGGCGGTCCAATTACATTTGCCCGAGGAAGTTTGAAGCGCTCCGCCACCGCGGTCCCGAGAGCGCCGAGCAGCTGCGGGTATTGGCCAAAACCTTCCTATGGCTTGCCGAAACGACCACCGGCGACCGGTCGGAGATCAACCTCAACGGACCGGGGGAACGCGCGGTCTGGTCGCAACTTTCGGCCGAGGACGAGCAATGTTCGCCCGACGCATGTTCCCTCTATCGCCGGCATGCCTGCCCGTTCCTCCGCGCCCGGCAGGCGGCGGAAAACGCGCACGTCCTGATCGTCAACCACGCGCTACTCGTCGCCGATTTGGCTACCGAGAACCGGGTGCTGCCGGATTACCGTTATCTGATTGTGGATGAAGGCCACCAGTTGGAAGCGGCGGCGACCGACGGGCTGTCCTTTCGTTGTGGTTGGCCGGATATGGAGCGTTCCCTGCGGGAGTTGGGGGGCACCCGCAGCGGCTGGCTCGGCACGCTCGCGACGCGGACGAAAAAGAAAGGTGCATCCATAGATTGGGCTGCAGGAATCCGCGCCCAAGCCGACGATCTCGCCTCCGCCGTGGAGTCTTCACTGCTCAGCGGGCGGGCTTTCTTCCATTCGCTGGATCAATTTGTCGACAGCCAGATCGACGGCCCGCCGAAGGAATACACGCTTCAATTTCGGATCGTCCCCGCCGTGCGCACCCAACCGGGATGGGAGGACGTCGAAGAAACCTGGGAGAACCTGCGCTCGACACTGGCCGATGCGGCGCGCATCGCGGCGGCGCTGGGTGAGAAAATCCGGGACGCCGAGGACAAGGATGAGGACGACGGTGGCGAGCTTTCCCTGCTTTTCACATCCTGGGCGAACCGGATGGAAGGAACCGTCGGGGCGATCCACCAGATCGTCGCCAAGCCCAACACGCAAATGATCCATTGGGTGGAGATCCCCCGCGACCGGGAATTTCGCACGCTTTTCTCCGCGCCCCTGCATGTGGGTACGCTGATCGAGCGCTATCTTTGGCATCCGAAGAATTCGGTGGTGTTGACCTCCGCCACGCTGACCACCGCCGGCGAGTTCGACTACCTGCGGGAGCGGTTGAACGCAGACGAGGCGGATACTCTGGTGGTGGGATCCCCGTTCGATTTTGAAAATTCCGCGCTGTTATATCTGGTGAACGACATCCCCGAACCGGGAGATATGCGGGCGTACCAGCATGCGTTCAACCGCGCGCTGGTGGATCTGTGCAAAGCCACCCATGGTCGCGCGCTGGTTCTGTTCACTTCCTACACTCAATTGAGGCAAACATCGCAGGCCGTCTCGGGACCGCTGGCCCGCGAAGGGATCGTCGTCTACGAACAGGGCGAAGGAGCTTCGCGCAACGCCTTGCTGGAAACTTTCCGCAATGCAGACCGGGCGGTATTGCTCGGAACCCGGTCGTTTTGGGAAGGCGTTGATGTTCCCGGGCAGGCGCTTTCGGTGTTGGTGATCGCAAAACTGCCGTTCGACGTTCCCAGCGACCCGATCGTCGCAGCGCGAGCCGAGACTTTCGAGGATCCCTTCAGCCAGTATTCGCTGCCCGAGGCCATTCTGCGGTTCCGGCAAGGGTTTGGACGCCTGATCCGAACCAAAACCGACCGCGGCGTAGCGGTCGTGTTTGACCGGCGTGTGCTCACGAAATCCTACGGCCGGGCGTTTATCGATTCGTTACCGGAATGCACGCGCGAGCAAGGCAGCCTGGCCGCACTCCCGGCGCGCGCCGCCCGCTGGTTGGGGATATAACCCCGTGCCTGAGTCCAAAATTCTCCTGACCGGGAGCACCGGTTTTGTGGGAAGAGTGATCACACGGGTCCTGACCGAACGCGGATATTCTATCCGGTTGTTGCTTCGGCCCTCTGCGCATATCGCCCGGCTTCCGGTTCCGGAAGCGGAGACGGTCGTCGCATCGCTGCAGGATGAACGGGGGATACGCGCGGCCACCGCGGGCGTCGATGCGATCGTCCATCTGGCCTCGGCCGAGGGTGCCCGCCGCCGGCGAGACTTGTTCACCACCGATATCGAGGGAACGCGGATGCTGGTGGCTCAGGCGAAAACCTCCGGCGTCCGACGGATTATCTACCTCAGCCATTTGGGAGCCGACCGCGGATCGGCCTATCCGTTCCTGCAAGCGAAAGGGATCGCCGAACATGCCATCCTCGAAAGCGGGATCCCATCCCTGATCCTGCGGTCCTCGCGGATTTTCGGGGCGGGGGATTCTTTCACCAATTCGATCGCGTTCCTGGCCCGCGCGGTTCCGGCGGTCTTCTTTATCCCGGACATGGATACGCACATGCAGCCGCTGTGGGTGGAGGATCTGGCCGCTTGCATGGAGTTCTGCCTGGCCGAAGACAAGTACTTCGGCGAGATTCTCTCCATCGGCGGGCCGGAGCATTTGTCGTTTGCGCAGATCGTCGAAGCGGTGCTGGATGAAATCCGCGCACCCAGGATGGTGATGGGCATCTGGCCTCCCCTGGCGCGCTTCGGTCTGTGGATGATGGATTGGATACTTCCACATTCCCCACTGACCCCGTTCTGGTTGGATTATTTGGGTGTCCCAAGCACCTGTGAAGCCAACAGCCTCTCACGGCTGTTCGGATTAAAGCCGGCCCGGATCGGCCAGCAGCTTGGGTACCTGCGCCGTGGACGCGGAATACGGAAGTTGTTTCAATACATTCTGCATG
>JBEKDW010000259.1:0-3360 GCA_050014155.1 Anaerolineales bacterium | reverse complement strand
AAGAGATCCTCCGGAATGAAAATCGCCTTGGATGGGGAATTTTGCAAGGCGAAGGGTGTCGTGCGGTGAGTATATCCGATTATCGAAAAATCGATATCGAAAACCGGGCGCCTGGCCGCGGAATTCAGCCCGGGCCGGCACGCGAAAACCGGGGATTCCGGTAAATCCCCACAGATGGTTTTCTCAATGGCGGCCAGTCCGAGTTTGATCATCGTCAGATAAAATGGATGTAGAATATATTTTATTGCGGATTGGATTCGTCCAGCATGATGAATGCACAATCGGAAGCAACGGTTTGGATCGGCGGCGAAGCGGGCGAAGGGATCGCCTCGGCGGGGGACGTCTGGATTAAAACCCTGGCCCGGATGGGACTGGGGGCGTTCGCCCATAATTCCTACCAATCCGTGATCCGCGGCGGGGAAGTTCTGCTGCAGCTTCGGTCCGGCCCGTATCCGGTTTTATCGCAGGGGGGAGGCTGGGATTTCCTCATCGCGCTCAACCAAAGCGTGCTGGATCAAAACCTCCCATCGGCACGTCCGAAGGGACGCACGCTCTTCAACGCCGATGCCGTCAAGCCACCGGCGGCTTCGGGCGACGTCATACTGTGCGGCGTCCCAATCGGGGAACTGACGACGGATTTGCCCAAGAACCCGGTGATGCAAAACACCGTCCTGCTCGGGGCCTTGGCCTTTCTCCTGAAGGTTCCGTGGGATGTATTCGAAGGGTCCATTCGCGCCCAATTCGGAAAGCGCAAGGCGGAGCTTTCCGACCAGAACGTCACCGTCGCCCGGCGGGGATGGGAGTACGCGCAGAAGAATTTTGCCCCTGCGGACCACATCGCCCTTTCCGGCGATGGAAAGCGTCGCATGGTGATCACCGGCAACCAGGCGGTCGCTCTGGGCGCGGTTGCCGGCGGATGCAAATTCTATTCGGCCTATCCGATGACGCCGGCCTCCTCGATCATGCACTGGCTCGCGCCGCGCGGTCACCGCTACGGGCTGCTCATGAAGCAGGCGGAGGACGAGCTGGCCGCGATCAACATGGCCATCGGCGCCGGATACGCGGGTGTGCGCGCAATGGTGGGCACATCCGGCGGCGGGTTCGCGCTGATGACCGAGGCGATCGGCATGGCCGGGATGGCCGAGGCACCGGTGGTGGCGGTGCTTTCCCAGCGCGGCGGGCCGTCCACCGGGCTGGCCACCAAAACCGAGCAGGGCGACCTCTTCCAGGCGCTGGGCGCATCCCAGGGCGAATATCCCAAAGCGATCCTCGCGCCCCTGGATCCCGTCGACGCGTACTATTCGACGATTGAAGCCCACAACCTGGCCGAGAAATACCAGCTGCCGGTAATCGTGATCCTGGATCTGTATCTCTCGGAACGCACCGTCGTCGTCGACCCGGAAAGTTTGAACCCGCATGTTCCCATTGAACGCGGCGAGGTGGCGCGGTCCATCGAAGGGGAATATTTCCGCTACCGCGACACTCCCTCCGGCGTCTCCCCGCGCGCGCTCCCCGGCACGCCGGGCGGGATGCATACCGCCGTGTCCGACGAGCATAACCAGCAGGGCGTGCTGGTGTCGGACTGGTACACCAATCCCACCATGCGGACGAAAATGGTGGAGAAGCGGATGCGCAAGCTGGAAGGCGTGTCGCGCGACACCGAAGAGCGGGCGATTCTTTGCGAGGGGCCGGACGGGGCGGAGATTACGTTGGTGGGCTGGGGATCGACCTATCAAATCCTCGAAGAGGCGCGCCAAACATTGGAAGCGGAAGGATATTCCGCCAATCTCGTTCAGTTCCGGACCCTCTGGCCATTTCCAGCCCAAAAAGCGCTTCCTATTCTGCAATCGGCGAAAAGGGTTGTGTGCGTGGAAAATAACTACGGCGGATTGCTGGTCCGTCTGATCCGCCAGGAGACCGGGTTCTCCATCCCCTACGCCGTGCACAAATTCGACGGCGAGCCGTTCTCGGCCGGGCCGTTGACACGGGCGCTCGAAAACTGCCTGCGGGAAGATGCTCCCGCTGTTCAGACGCTCATATCCTCCGAGTTGGATCTCCCGGTGATTTTAAAATGAGCACAGCCAGCGAATATAAATCCCACGTCCGGCAAACCTGGTGCCCCGGCTGCGGCGATTACGGGGTACTCAACGCATTGCAGACCGCTTGCGCCGCGCTGAACATCGAGCGTCAAAATCTCGTCGTCGTTTCCGGGATCGGGTGCTCCTCCGATTTGCCTCATTTCATGAACACTTACGGGATCCATACGCTTCACGGCCGGGCGGTGCCCGTCGCTCAGGGAATCAAGATGGCGAATATGGATCTGACCGTGGTCATCACCGGCGGAGACGGCGACGGCTACGGGATCGGGGTCGGCCATTTCATCCACGCCCTGCGACGCAACCTGGATCTGACCTACATCGTGATGGACAATCAAATCTACGGGCTCACCACCGGCCAGGCGTCCCCCACGTCGGCCAAATGCGTTAAAACCAAATCCACCCCGGAGGGAAATCCGGAGAACGCGCTCAACCCGCTCGCGCTGGCGCTGGTGGGCGGGGCAACCTTCGTCGGACGGGGTTTCTCCGGCGACCCCGTGCAGTTGGCTGAGGTAATGCGGAGGGGACTGGCCCATAAGGGTTTCTCTCTGGTGGACGTGTTCTCACCCTGCGTAACCTGGAACAAGCTCAACACGTATACGTGGTTCCGCGAAAGGGTTTTCAAACTCGAGAACGAGGGACACGATCCGTCGAATCTCGACGCTGCGATCAAGCAGGCGATGCGCGCCGACGACCGCCTTCCGCTGGGCGTATTCTACGAAACAGACCGCCCGACCTTCGACCAGGAGGAACTTTCGCTTCAGGGAGAGCCTCTGGTTAAAGGTCGGATGGGATTGACCGACGAAGAATGGAACGCATTGATCGAGGAATTTCTCTAGAAACCTCTTTTCTCCACCTACTCCCCCACGATTTTAATCAGCACCCGCTTCCGCCTCCGGCCGTCGAACTCACCGTAGAAAATCTGCTCCCAGGGGCCGAAGTCCAGCCGGCCCTCCGTCACCGCCACCACCACTTCGCGGCCCATCACCTGGCGCTTGAGATGCGCGTCGCCGTTGTCCTCGCCGGTGCGGTTGTGCCGGTATTGCGATACCGGCTCGTGCGGTGCGAGCCTTTCCAACCAGGCATCGTAATCCTCATGCAGACCGGATTCGTCGTCGTTGATGAAAACCGAGGCGGTGATATGCATCGCATTGACCAGCACGAGTCCCTCCCGGATTCCACTGTCCCCGAGCGCCTGCTCCACCTCCTGGGTGATGTTCACGAAACCCCGCCGCGCGGGAAGGTTGAACCACAGTTCCTTTCG
>JBEKDW010000258.1:0-6234 GCA_050014155.1 Anaerolineales bacterium | reverse complement strand
CGAGAAGGGCCAGGATGCCCGGGATGGCGAAGATGCAACAGAGCATCAGAGCGCAAAGGACGACGATAATGATGACAATGACGATCACGGTTGGGAAGCTTTTTTTTGGCTGCCCAGGGGTCTGGTTTTCCATCGTTCCATCCTTTCCATGAAAATCGGCGAATATTCCGGCGAGGGAACATCAAAAGCCGATACGAGCCGCCGCCCTCCGGCAGATCATACGCACAAGGATTTCACCGGCCGCCTCGACCGCGTTTTAATGTATCACAAAACCCAAATTTCGAGGCGGTGAAATTCGGTTTGGGTGATCCGCTCTGCGGGTAAAAAGCCTGCAAGCAGCGATGCATCCATTGGCCGTGCGGTATCGCCGCGTTTTAGCTCGAAGGGAATTGAAGAGCCCGGCCGGCTCATCCCGGACGATCATTCCATATTATTCTTTCGCAGAATTGATTCATAGCCCGGCGAAGCCGGGCTTTGTATCCTGACGCGGGGACTCATCCCCGCGCATGCGCTGAAATTCAACGATCCAATGTTTTTAGGTAAGTAAATCCTGTAAAAGACCGAAGACTCTTAGGGTTTTATAAACCCTAAGGGTCTCCTAAAGTAAAGGTGGTCGAGTAGGCCGCCGTAATTTGGCGGCCGTATCGAGGCCACAGGTTGATCTTAAAATACAATATAAAGTATTTGATCGAGGATAATAATGGAATCCATCCATCGGCGTGGTATCGATACGCCCGCAAAAAACGCGGGCTACTCGACCACCTTAGAAAAAGCTGGCTCGGCCTTCGCCTTAACTTGGTTTTCGATAAGAAGTCCGCGACTCCTCACCCATTGTAGGGTTCGGAGTGACATCCTTATCGGAAGTCCGCGACTCCTCGCCCCTTGCGGGATTCCCTGACCCGCCCGGTGGTCTGACCAGGGCGGGCGGAGTGACATTCTTATCGGATGTCAGCGCACGCCTTATCCAGCGCCGCCACCTCGTCCGGGTTGAGCATCCACCCCAGCGCGGCGGCGTTATCCTCCACATGGCGCGCACTCCTGGCACCCGGAATGGGCAGCGCGCCCTTGCAGATGATCCAATTGATCGCCGCCTGCGAGGGAGTCTTGCCGTGAGCTGAGGCGATTTCGCGCAGGAGCGCGGCGAGCGGGGCGATCTTTTCCAGGTAGGCGCGGTTATAGCGCCGGCCGCGCAGACCGGGCGGGGGATTCTCCGGCGTGTATTTGCCGCTGAGCAGTCCGGAGCACAGCGGACGGTAGGCCACCAGCGTCACGCCAAGCTCCTTGCACGAGGCCAACAACCCATCGCGTTCGGGGCCGCGTTTGAGCAGGCTGAATTCCACCTGGTTGCTGGCAAGCGGTACGCCGCGTTTAGCCAGGGCGGCGTGCGCGCGGCGCATTTGTTTCTCGTTGTAGTTGGAGACCCCGACGGCGCGGGTGAGCCCGGCTTGCACGGCGTCGGCCAGCCCGTCCATCCAGGTTTCGATCGCAACCGGTGGAAACGGGAAATGAGTCATGTAAAGGTCCACGCGCGGAAGGTGCAGCCGTTCCAGGCTGCGGTTCAGCGCTTCGGCCAGTCTGGGTTTGCCCAGGCGCCACGGCAACGGCATGAACTTGGTTGCGATGACGGCTTCTCCCTTGGTCGATTCCAAACACAGGCCGACGGTCCGTTCCGATCCGCCCAATGTGTAGATTTCGGCCGTGTCGAAGAAGTTGATCCCCGCCGCGAGCGCCGCCTCGAAGGTTGCTTTCATTTCCGGGTCCGGCTTGCCGTTCGAACCCCAGGAGTTGGTCCCCACGCCGAGCGGGCTGACGCGCAGGTCGCTCGAGCCGAGGCGGATACGATCGTTTTTTGTAGGCATGATTCCTCACTTACCTCTCCCCCTTCCCCCTCCCCTTTAGGGGAGGGGCGAGAGGAGGGGTTGGTTAACCTCTCGTCTGCACCTTCTCCAGCGCGATCTTGTACATCACGCGCACCTCGCCCGGACGGCGGGGGTAGTTGCGGTCGCCGTGGTACTTTTCCTGCAGGTCGCAGATTTCATCGAACGCGCCCTCTTCCGACTCCGCCACCACGTGCCCTTTGATCTGGATATAGCGGTACGGGTTGGAGGGATCCATGATCATCAGCGCGACGACCGGCTTGCGGTGGAGAACCTTATCCTTCACCCGCCCGCGGGCGGTATTGATGGTGATCTGCTCGCCGTCCCAGTCGAACCACACCGGCGTGGCCTGCGGCGTGCCGTCGCGCAGGACCAGTGCCAGGTCGGCGAAGGCTCTTTTTTCGCGGCTCAGAAGATCGGCAAAGTTTGGGGGAATGATCGAGGTCATGGCGAAGCGCCTTTCCAGGATGAGTATATCGAATTACATGACGCAATGACAACCTGCAAGAGATGATGACGAAGGGGCAACCGAATGGCGGATAATCAATTCCTGTCATTGCGAGGAGCGAAGCGACGAAGCAATCTGGTTTTTATTCCGCTGGAAAAAACCAGATTGCTTCGTCGCCCCGGGCCCCCGCTATGAAAGGGCAGGTTTCATCGGGGCTCCTCGCAATGACAGAGATGTTCTCCGCTTCTGATCGCGGTTATTCGTCATTCTTCTTCCCGCGGGAGGTAAGCCGGGTTTACCCGGCTTTGTATTAAAGACCGAGGCTTTCGCCCCGGGCGGACCGGGGAAGTGCAAGCCGCTCGCTACTCCAGCACCTTCTCCAGTGCGCCGTAGGAAATTATTTCGTTGATGCTCTCGACGAACGGTGCATTCTCCGGTTTGCCGGCGACTATCGAATTACGCAAGATGATCGCGGTCAGGTCGAGGTCCTTCGCGCCGCGGCAGGTGGAGAGTACGCAGCCCTCGGCCGCGAACCCCGTCACCACGATCGTATCGACGCCTTCCTTCCGCAGCAATTCCGCGAGCGTTGTTTTATTGAAGGCGTTCGGATAGGTCTTGTGGATGTGCACATCGGTGGGGAGGATTTTCAGCGATTCGGGCAGGTCGAAGCCCTCCTGGCCCGGGACAAGGTTATCCTCGGGATTCATATGCTGGACGCAGATGACGGGCAGATTCTTTTTCCGGAATAATTCAATCGCGGCGTTGATGTACTCGGTGGCGTTCCGCAACGCGGCGGCCGCGGGCGGATTGTCTTTGAAAAACGCTTTTTGCACGTCGATTACGAGCAGTGCCGGTTTCATGGTTCCTCCTCGCGAAAACAATCTGCGCAGTCGGCGTCGCGGATGGTCGAGAGGCGGTGGGCGATGACGAAGCTCGTCCGGCCCTGCATCAGCCGCAGCAGTGCCTTCTGGATGCGCACTTCCGTGCGGGTGTCGACCGAGCTGGTCGCCTCGTCGAGGATCAGGATATTCGGGTCGCCGATGACCGCGCGCGCGATCGCGAGCAATTGGCGCTGCCCCTGGCTGAGGTTGCCGGCCCGCTCGGAAAGCACCGTCCCGTACCCCTGCGGCAGCTGGCGGATGAAATGATCCGCGTCGGCGATCTTCGCCGCCCGGTAGACCTCCTCGTCGGAAGCATCGATCCGTCCGTAGCGGATGTTATCCATCACCGAGGTGGAAAACAGGAACATGTCCTGCAGGACGATCCCGAGCCTCCGGCGCAGAAAATCCTTGCGGATGTCGCGGATATCGGTTCCATCGACGGCGATCCGCCCGCCGTCCACCTCGTAGAAGCGCGAGAGCAGGTTGATGATCGTCGTCTTCCCGGCCCCGGTCGGCCCCACCAGCGCGATGGTCTTCCCGGCTTCGGCCTCGAGCGACATATCCCGGATCACCGGCGTCCCGGGATTATAGGAAAAGTCCACGTGCTCGAAGCGCACGTCCCCGCGGATGGTCTCGGGCGCGGCGGCGCCGGGCGGGTCTTCGGGTTCTGGCGCGGTATCGATGATCTCGAACACCCGCTCCGCGCCGGCCAGCGCCGCCTGGACGGTGTTGTACAGGTTGGCCAGCTGGCGCACGGGGTTGACGAAGTTCTGGGCGTAGTTGATGAAGGCGGCGATGAGCCCCACGCTGACGTAGCCCTGCAGCGCGAGAAATCCTCCGAACGCGGCGATCACGATCACAAAAAAGTTTCCGAGTACCGTCGTGAGCGGCATTAGCAACAGCGCGTAGGTGTTGGCGTAGATTCCGGCGCGGTAGACCTCCGCGTTACGCATCCGGAATGCGGCGACAACTGAATCGTTTCGGCGGAAAGCCGAGATCACCTTCTGCCCGCTGAGGGTTTCTTCCATCACCCCGTTGAGTTCCCCCAGGTGGCGTTGCAGCTGCTCGAACCCCGTACGGGTGTAGCGGGCCACAAAACTAGTAAACCACAGCGTGATCGGCACCACCACCAACGAGACGAGCGCCAGCCGCCAATCCAGGAGGAACATCGCCACCAGGATCCCGCCCATGGAAAGGACGCTCGCGGCCAGGGCGGTGATGTTCTGCGCGACGGCCGTGTTGATGGCGTCGATGTCGTTGGTGAGCCGGCTCATCAGCTCGCCGGCCGGGTTGCGGTCGAAAAATTTAACCGGAAGAATCTGCAGCCGGGCGAAGAGGTCGCGCCGCAGGAGTTGCAGGCCGCGCTGGGAAATATCGGCCATCAGCCAGCCGGCCACGGCTTGGAAGAGGTTGTTGAAGGCGTACACCACCAGCATCCAAAGCGCGATGCGGCCTAGTCCGGCCGGATCCTTGCCGGTGATAAATTGGTCGATGGCCACGCCGATCAGGTACGGCCCGAGAATGCCGAGGGCGGTGTAGATCAGGACGGAAACGAACGCAATCACGAGCATGACCGGGGAGCGGCCGAGGTAGGGCAGCAACCGCCGGAGCGCGCTGCGGGGATCCCGCGCCTTTTCGATCCGGCCGATGTTTCGCGGCCCGCGCGGCTGCATGACGGCCCGGATCGAGGCGGTGCCGGGCGTGGATGCGGAAGAGGAGGCGTTCATGCGTTCCCCTCCCGCGGCGCTTGGCCCTCTTCATCCGGCGGCAGGCCCGCCCCGAGTTGCGAATCAAATATCTCGCGATAGATCGGGCTGGATTGGAGCAGCTCACGGTGGGTCCCCTGCGCGGCAATGTGCCCGCCTTCGAGCACGATGATTTTATCGGCGCGCAGCACAGTGCTGATGCGTTGGGCGACCACGAAGCTGGTGCGGCCGCGCATCAGCGTCTCGAGCGCATCCTGGACCAGGGTTTCGGTTTCCACGTCCACGGCGCTGGTCGAGTCGTCGAGGATCAGCACCTCGGGTTGCATCAGTATCGCGCGGGCGATGGCCAGGCGCTGTTTTTGGCCACCGGAAAAGTTCGCCCCGCGCTCCTCCACGCGGCCGCCGTACCCCCCGGCCAGTTCCCTGATGAACCCGTCGGCTTGGGCCGCCTTGGCCGCCGCCACGACCTCCTCGTCGGTGGCCTCCGGGCGGCCGTAGGCAATGTTTTCACGCACCGTGCCGGAAAAGAGAATCGATTCCTGCGGGACGATCCCGATCGCCGCCAGGAGCGAAAATTGCCGGAGGCGGCGCACGTCGACCCCGTCGAACAGCACCCGGCCGGAGGTTGTGTCGTAGAACCGCGGGATCAGATTGACCAGCGTGGATTTTCCCGCGCCGGTTGCGCCCAGGATCGCCAACCGCTCGCCCGGTTCGGCCGTCAGATTGATTTCGCGCAGGACGAGTTCGCAGCTTTCCGGGTTGTAGCAGAAGGAGACGTTCTCGAAAACCACCCGCCCGCGGGCGCCGGAGGGAAGTGCGACCGCGTCCGGATCGTCGCGGATTTCGGGAACGGTGAGGAGCACTTCGTCCACGCGCTCGGCCGAGGCGATCCCTGCCGCCCAGGTGTTGGAAAGGTTGGTCATCATGATCAGCGGGGTCATCGTCGTGAGCAGGTAGTTGGTGAACGCCACGATCTGCCCCAGGGTGAGTTCCCCGCGGATGGCCTGCAGCCCGCCGGCCCAGATCACGATCACCATGCCAATGTTGACGCACACGGTCAGCGCGGGCGTCATCACCGACATGAATTCCATCACACGGATCGAGCGCGCGGTCAGTTCCCGGTTGGTGTCGGCGAAGCGCCGCTCCTCGTAATCCGCCCGCACGAACGCCCGCACCAGCCGGACGCCGGCGATGTTTTCCTGCAGCACGTTGTTGAGCCGGTCCAGCCGCTGCTGGACTCCGAGGAAGAGCGGCTCCAGATTGACGATGAACAGAACGATGATCGCCGCAGTGACCACGAGCAGCGGGAAGAGGGTGAGTGC